>NZ_QMIN01000004.1:0-17989 GCF_003287795.1 Actinomyces sp. Z5 | reverse complement strand
ACCGTGCCGGCCCCCGCGAACCACCACAAGTGTCACCGATGTCCTGATACACCAAGTGTCACCGATGTCCTGAGACATCACAACGACGGTTCGTGAGGTAGGTGTACGAACCGTCATCGTTCATGCCGAACCGTTGCTGCTACCTGACGAACCGTCACCGGAACACACGAACCGTCCGCACGCGCAACGGCGCCGACGACGTCCTCATCGACCCGAGCACGTCCTCGCTTACCCGAGAACGACCCCGCCAACCCGACGTCGTCCTCCCGCACCCAAACACGACCACCACACAACAACCCGCGGGCCCGAACCACCACACCCACAAACACAAAGAACCCGTTTACTACGCCAGTTCACCGTCTACAACGCACCTTAGGGGTTTGCTGAACGCCTCAAAAGCCTTCAGCAAACCCCTAAGGTGCGTACCCAACGCCGAAATAGCGCAGTGGTGGACTCCCCCGACGTCGGCGCAGCCAGACACTTGCCGGAGCGCCGCCTGCCCCGCACACACATACCGGCCGGCTGGGTTATATGCCAGTTGGCCTGGCTATACCAGCGCAGCGATGGCGGCGTCGTAGTCGGGCTCCTGCCGGATCTCCGGTACCTGCTCGGTGTACAGGACGGTGCCGTCGGTGTCGAGCACCACGACGGCACGGGACATCAGCCCGGCCGTAGGGCCATCTACCAGCACGACCCCGTAGTCATCGCCGAAGCTGGAGCGGAAGGTGGAACCCGTCACGACCTGGTCCAGGCCCTCGGCGCCGCAGAAGCGTGCGGCCGCAAAGGGCAGGTCAGCCGAGACGCACACGACAGTGGTGTTCTCCAGGCCGGCGGCGAGCCGTTAATAATGACATCTTTTCATTTTGAGAGACAAGGCCTCACACAACCTGTTTCCGCATCCGCGATCCCCGCCCAGCCTGAGCCGCTCCCGCTACTCTCCCTTGACGGAACGGAGGATGTCCAGCACCTCGTCCTTGCCGGGGATGTCCACTCCCAGGGACTCGACCCGATCGATGATGGCGTCGATCTGCTCGCTGTCGATCGCATCCACGTCGATCGAACCGGCGTATGCCACCGCCTGTGCCACGGTTCGCTCCTCGAGAGCGCTCGCCCCGTAATGCGCGGCGCCCACCGTCGCCGCGGTCGGCAGGACCAGGGAGGCCACCAGCAGCAGCGCCGCGGCCGTCTTCGGCCGCGCCCGGACCACGGCCACGATGGCGACGATGAAGGCGATGAAGGCCAGTACTCCCCCGATCGCGAAGGCCGCGGCGGCCGTGGTGTTGATCAGGCTGCCCGTGCCCTGAGCGACGGCGAATACGTCTATGGAAGTAAGCAGCGTGTACATGCCCCAGCCGAGCAGCGCGGAGGCCACGAGCACGAGGATCGTGCCCAGCGGGGTGGCAGCCGTATGGCGGCGGGCCGGGGGCGCGGGCAGTCGCGCGGGGGCGCCCGGTTGCGCATTGCCGGAGGCGGGCGCATACGTGCTCTGCGTTGGGGGCGTCGTATGGCCGATGCCGGTCGGCAGCGCCATGGTCGGGGTGGGGTCCGCGGCGGATGGTGAGTAGCCGGCGTCCGCGTAATCGGCGGGTGCATACGACTCGGGTAGGGCGGTGGTGGCGGCGCCGTCGCCCAGACCGGTGGTGATGTCGACTGCCTGCGTGGGCTGGGCGTCCTGCCACTGAGCGTCGTCGGCGTCGCGATCCAGCTGTCCATCCCTGCCGTTGCGGCCGAACGCGCTTACGCGCCTGGTCGCGCTGTGTGATGAAGACGGATTGGGCGGGTACTCGGGTGCGGACGGCGTGGTCACGGGCGACTCTCCTTAGCGATGGCGCTGCGGATAAGGTACATCCAAAACGGTACCGATCCGCAGCGTCATCGCGCGCGTGCGCTTGGACACGGTCTCGAGCTAGCGGATGACGCTCGCGACGCCGTACGCCGGCCTCAGTACCCGTAGTACACGTACGAGTCGGTAACGGTAACGATCGGTTCGTCATCACCGTCCTCCGGCCATTCGATCGTGCCGGAGAAGGTGTAATTCCAGTCCTTGTCCTTGGGATTCTTGTTCCAGCTGGTCGGAATGTTGCGGGTGGTGAAGGTGATCGAACCGCTCTTGAAGGCAGTTCCGTTCACCGTCACTTCCGTGGCCTCGGCGGTCACTTCCAGGGAATCCAGTTCGGTGGACTGCAGCGCGTACGGGCATACCTCGTCCATGTTTCCGGGCGGAGTGACGCACTCCGTCGCCTGCGCGTTGACTGCGTCAAGCACGAGGTTCTCCAACGCCTCGGTCGCCTCACCCTCCACCTGGACGGTGGTGCTGGACGTGGAGTTGATGTTCAGCTCGGTGGTGTCGGCCGTGAGGTAGTCAGACACGTCTGCGTCAACGCCGACGTCGTAGATGCCGAAGTAGACGTACTGGGTGGCGGAGCCGCCGTCGTACTCACTGGTCTCCAACGGCACCTGCGTGCCGCCGACGGTGACGGCGCCGAGTGTATAGGAGGACAGCGTGACTTCCCGAACGAGCGGGGTGTCCACCTCCCAGGTGTTCAGCACCCCGTATTCCTTGTCGCCGGCCTTGACCACGATGGGCACGTCGAAGCGCTCGCCGTCCAGGGAGATCGTGGCGGTCACCGTGACCGAGTCCCGCGTTCCCGTGCTCGCGTAGGTATCCGTGTCCGAGGGCGCCTCCACGTCCACCACCTCGATGCGCGAGGTGGCGGCACCCAGCGTCTCGTCAGTGAGCAGAAGTCGCTGATCGTTGGGGACGCCGGGATCGACCATGGCGGTGGCCTCCGCGGCGTGGCCGTCGGCGAGCAGCTCCAGGTAGGCCTCGACCGCCTGCTCCGGCCCCCGCCGCGCGTTGAGCACATGCACCGCGATGGCACCCGCACCGACAAGAACCAGGCAGGCAACCACCGCGCCGGCCACGCGCTTCAGCCGTCGCCTGGCCGCCGGGTCCATCGGTTGTGGCGCGGGCAGTGGCGGCACGGGGGCTCCCGCCGCATTGGCCGACATGGCCGCGGGCGCGGATGTGGCCGACGCCACCGGGGCGGATGGCACGTACACCGCAGGGGGCGGCGGCGCAGCAGGGGCCGGCGTCGGCGTCGAAGTCACGTTGGGCTGCGCGGCGTAGGGAGCAACGTATTCGTCCGGCGCCGGGGCGGGCGCCGGCGTAAACGCAGGCGCGGGCGGGACGGCGGTCGACGCCACGAATGACTGCTGCTGGGCCGGCTGGGCCTGGCCGGTCGCCCAGTATTCGACCGCCTGGGTGCCTGCGCACAGCCGCAGGAAGGAGTTGGCGTTGGCGTACAGCCAGGCCGGCAGCACCTCCGCCAGCACAGAAACGATCAGCGCGAAGAGCGCCAGTGTCAGGCTCGACCACCAGGCCGGACCGACACTGGCTGTGGCCTGCTGCCCCAGCAGCCGGCCCGAGAGGCGCACCGGCGCGAGTAAGTGCAGCACGATCAGTCCTGCCGCCAGCACGGCGACCGGCATCTGCCAGGTCCGGGCCGGGTCCGCCGCAGCCAGCCGCGGCCGGCGCACTCCGACGCGCGCCGCGCCCGCCACGGCCACCACCAGCACGGCGACATACAGCAGGATCGACCAGGCGCCCATGATGTCCCAGGCAGAGGCGCTGCCCGACGGGTAGGGGACGTCACTGACGCCGAATTCCTGCAGGAAAGGAGCAGAGAAGGAGCCGGCGATGCCGCCCAGGGTGCCGAGGGTGAGGGCGTAGACGATCAGGTTGCCGACCAGAACGGGCAGCAGGGGAATGGCACCACCGGCGTCGTTCTTGAACGCCGCAAACACAGCGACGACGATGCTGACCACGCCGAGCACCACGCCGATAATCGTTGCCAGCGCGCCGAGTTCGCGCAATACCTGGCGCAACCGGGCCGGGACCCGGGAGGTGAGCTGTACCCCCGCACGTGCGAGTATCAGCGCGGCAAAGACGATCACCCAAGTCATCAGTAGGGATGAAGCGGCCGACGCACGCACAACCGCTTCGCCCGTTCCCGCCGGGTCGTAGGATCCCAGGGCGGTGAGCAGGCATGCCAAGAGTGCGGCCACGGCCGCCTCGACGGCGGCGCGTAACGTCATCGCTCCGAGGGGCGCCGCGGACTCGTCTACGGGCGCGCGCCGCCTGGCCAGCAAATACACGCCGACGGCGATTGCCAGCAGCGTTCCCAGCGGCAGTACCGTGAGCCCCACGTTGGCAGACACATATGCGTCGCTCCCCAGTAACTGCGGGGAGATCGTCGCCTGCAGGCCTCCCCCGAGGCTGAAGCCCATGGCGACCACGAACACCCCGAAGGGAGTCGGCACGTCGTGCTGCCCGAGCAGCTCCAGCGAGGTCATGAGCAGGATCGCCGAGCCCAACGCAACTCCGAATACCACTGCGAGGGTGAGGCCTACCGTCGTGAGCGCGGGCTTGCGGGTGAGCGTGTGCATGGCGGCTGCCACGTGACTGGGAGCAGCGGTATTGGGCACGGCCGGCGGCTGCATCCCCGTACCGGGCCACACGGTGGACGTCGGCTGCACCGGCGTGGCCGGCTGCCCGGGTACCGGCTGGGGCGGGGCCGGCGCCGCCTGAGATGGCGCGGGCACATCCTGGGCGGCTACCGGGGGCGCCGGGAACGGCGTCGTCGCGTCCGGCTGCGGGCCGAATTCAAGGACAGTTGGGCTGGGCGCAACCGGCGGCGAGGCGCCCGCAGGTGCGCTGGAGGGTTTCGCAGCAGGCGCTACCCCACCGGGGCCGCTCTCAGGACGTGGGCCGGGACTCGGTAGATTGTGTTGGTCACTCATAGCATCCCTTTGGGAATAGGGAGGGCTGGACGCCGCACACCTTGCCACGACGTGATGCGCATCGCAATTGACCCGCGAAGAGCAAGACGGCTATTGCGGAAGCTTGCGGAGATCGCGTCGAAGAAGGCGTCGCCGCGGCCGCCGCAGCAGGAGCGGCAGCAGCGACCCGCGGTCGCACCCCCTCTCAGGCCTGCGGTGTCTGCGGAGTGGGAGGCTGCTCCTGAGGCCACGAGCCCGCCTGCCCCTCGGCGGACTGATTGGGTTGCTGCGGTCCGTACGACTGTGCCTGGTACTGCTGCGTGGTTGCCGGCTGGGCGGTGGGGTTCCCTGCGGCGGGGGCCTGCGCCTCATACGGCTGCTGAGGCATCGGCTGGGCGGCGGGGTTCCCCGCGGCAGGGGCCTGCGCCTCATACGGCTGCTGAGGCACCGGCTGGCCGAACTGCTGCGGTGCCGACTGGGCGTCATACGCAGCCTGCTGCGGAGCGGCGGCAAGATACTGCTGTGGCGCAGCCTGAGCAGCCTGCTGCTGCGCCAACTGCTGCTGCATCTGCTGCTGTTGCATCTGCTGCATCTGGGCCACCTGCATTTGCTGCATGGCCAATGACTGCATCCGCAGGTCCTGTGCTTGTCCGTGCTGAAGCGCCGCGGTGTCAGCAAAGACCCGATTCTGCAGCTCGGCGCGGAAGGCCTCGAGCTTGGCCTTGTCCAGCACCGAAACCTCTGGGCCAAAACTTCCTCCGGCGTGGTTGGTAGCCACCAGCGCAAGGGAAATCGAGGTCAGTGCGAACATGACCGCCAGTATGAGACACAGCAGACCACCCAGCGGCGAGTCACCGATCATCGCGAAGCCGAGAATCGCCAGGACGAGAGCGAGCAGAGCGCGGCCGACCTTAAAACGTGACGAGGTCGAGACGGCGGCGATGGCCGACAGCGGAATTGTGTTCTCAGTGTTTCCGATCGGAATGATGCCGAGCAACGTATTGGGCACCTTGTAGACGAAGCGAGTCGTCGAGCACATGAGCTGCCCCTTTAGATACGGGGCGAGGATCGAGACGAGGAAGCTTTCGCCGTACACCCCGGTCTCGCCCGGTGCGAGCGCGAAGTCGGTCACGTTGTGTCCGCCGACGTGGGAGTTCGGAGCAGCTGGATTCTGATATGCGGCCATCACAATGTTCCTTGGAAAGGAGATGGGGGACGGTCAACTTTGGGAACGACCGTTATGTCCCGGATAGTTTCGCACATGCGCCCCACAGTCAAGACAGACTCACATCGTGGAACACCGCTCGACCGGTGGCGTGTACGTGACGGCGGCCCGCATCCTCCGGAGTGGAGGGTGCGGGCCGCCGTCGTGGTCGGTTAGCGCTGCGAGGCCGGAAGGCGACCGCCACGCGTCAGAACTGGATGTCCTCCGAGGAGGTGTTGAATCCGGTGCGGAAGTCGTCGGAGAAGTCCGCGCGGAAGTCACCGCCGAAGGAGAAATCGTCCAGCGCCACCGAGTCGCCCGCGGAGAAGCCGTCGCCGCCGGCGTAGCCGGCCCGGGAGAAGACCTCCGCCTTGACCTCCTCGGTCGGCTCCACCTCGATGTCCGAGTAGCGGGCCAGACCGGTGCCGGCGGGGATCAGCTTGCCCAGGATGACGTTCTCCTTCAGGCCCAGCAGCGGGTCCGACTTGCCGCTCATGGCGGCCTCGGTGAGCACGCGCGTGGTCTCCTGGAAGGAGGCGGCGCTCAGCCAGGAGTCGGTGGCCAGCGACGCCTTGGTGATACCCATCAGCTCGGTGCGCGCGGAGGCGGTCTTGCCGCCCTCCGCCATGACCCGGCGGTTCTCCTCGCGGTAGCGCGAGACGTCCACCAGGTCGCCCTGCAGCAGGTTGGTGTCACCGGCGTCCAGCACGGTCACGCGACGCAGCATCTGCCGCACGATGACCTCGATGTGCTTGGAGTGGATGTCCACGCCCTGGGAGCGGTAGACCTCCTGCACCTCGTCCACCAGGTGACGCTGGGTGGCGCCGACGCTGCGCAGGCGCAGCAGCTTCTTGGGGTCGATCGGCCCCTCGGTGAGGGCGTCGCCCGGCTCCACGTGGTCGCCGTCGGTAACCAGCAGCCGCTGGCGGCGGGAAACGGGGACCACCAGGTCCTCCTCACCGTCGTCGCGGGTGATGACCAGCCGCTTGCCGTCGGCGTCGTCCTCAATCTTGAGGGTGCCGGCGGCCTCGGCCACCGCGGCCTCACCCTTGGGGGTGCGGGCCTCGAACAGCTCCTGCACACGGGGCAGACCCTGGGTGATGTCGGCGGCGCCGGCCGCACCACCAGTGTGGAAGGTACGCATGGTCAGCTGCGTTCCGGGCTCACCGATGGACTGGGCGGCGATGATGCCGACCGCCTCACCGATGTCGACGCGCTTGCCGGTGGCCAGGGAGCGACCGTAGCAGGCGGCACAGGTGCCGACGGCGGAGTCGCAGGTCAGCACGGAGCGGCACACGACCTGCTCGATGCCGGCGTCGATGGCCGCGCGGATGTTGGCGTCGCCCAGGTCGGTACCGGCCTCGATCACGACGTTGCCGTCGGCGTCCACGGCGTCGCGGGCGAGCGTGGTGCCGAACACGGTGGTCTCCAGGATGTCGGAGACCTCCTTGACGCGCTCGCCGTCGACCTCCTTCCAGGTGAACAGCCGCTTGGTCAGACCCTTGCGGGTGCCGCAGTCGTCCTCGCGGACGATCACGTCCTGGGAGACGTCGACCAGACGCCGGGTCAGGTAGCCGGAGTCGGCGGTGCGCAGAGCCGTGTCGGCCAGACCCTTGCGGGCGCCGTGGGTGGCGATGAAGTACTCCAGGACGGACAAACCCTCCCGGTAGTTGGACTCAATCGGCCGCTCGATGAGGCGCTGCTTGGGGTCGGCCACCAGGCCGCGCATGCCGGCCAGCTGGCGAATCTGGTCCCAGTTGCCGCGGCCACCGGACGCCACCATCTGGTAGACGGTGTTGCGCTCGGGGAAGTTGGCGCGCATGGCCTCGGCGACCTCGTCGGTGGCCTTGGTCCAGATGTCAATCAACGACTTGTAGCGGTCGTCCTCGGTGAGGGCACCGAGCTCGAACTGCTCCTCGATCTCGGCGGCCTCGGCCTCGTAGCGGGCGAGGATCTCCGGCTTGGAGGGCGGGGAGACCACGTCGGCGAAGGCCACGGTGATGCCGGACCAGGTGGACCAGTGGAAGCCGTTGGCCTTCAACTCGTCCAGGCAGGCGGCCACCTCCACGCGCGGGTAGGACTCCGCCAGCGTGTTGATGATGTTGCCCAGCTTCTTCTTGTCAACGGTGTAGTTGACGTAGGGGAAGGACTCGGGCAGGGCGGTGTTGAACAGCGCGCGGCCGAAGGAGGTGCGCAGGGTGATCGGGTCGCCCTCGCTCCAGTTCTCGGGCGGCTGCCAGCCCTCGGGCGCGGTGATGCCCTCCTCGAAGCGGATGTCGCAGGTGGCGTTCACATCCAGCTTGCCGAAGTCGTAGGCCATGACCGCCTCCGCGTAGGAGGAGAAGGCCGGGACGATCGGCTCGCCGTGCTCGTCGGTCTCCACCGCCACGGCCGGGTCCGGCTCCTGGGTGAGGTAGTAGGTGCCGATGATCATGTCCTGGGAGGGCATGGTCACGGGGCGACCGTCGGAGGGCTTGAGGATGTTGTTGCTCGAGAGCATCAGGATGCGGGCCTCGGCCTGCGCCTCGGCGCCCAGCGGCAGGTGCACGGCCATCTGGTCGCCGTCGAAGTCGGCGTTGAAGGCACCGCACACCAGCGGGTGCAACTGGATGGCCTTGCCCTCGATCAGCTGCGGCTCGAAGGCCTGGATGCCCAGGCGGTGCAGCGTGGGAGCGCGGTTGAGCAGGACCGGGTGCTCGCGGATGACCTCGGCCAGCACGTCCCAGACCTTCGGGTTGGCGCGCTCGACCATCCGCTTGGCGGCCTTGACGTTCTGCGCCTCCTTGAGCTCCACCAGCCGCTTCATGACGAAGGGCTTGAACAGCTCCAGGGCCATCTGGCTGGGAAGACCGCACTGGTGCAGCTTCAGCTGCGGGCCGACGACGATGACGGAGCGGCCCGAGTAGTCCACACGCTTGCCCAGCAGGTTCTGACGGAAGCGCCCCTGCTTGCCCTTGAGCATGTCGGACAGGGACTTCAGCGGGCGGTTGCCCACACCGGTGACGGGGCGGCCGCGGCGGCCGTTGTCGAACAGGGCGTCAACGGCGTCCTGCAGCATGCGCTTCTCGTTGTTGACGATGATCGTCGGGGCGCCCAAGTCCATCAGCCGCTTGAGGCGGTTGTTGCGGTTGATGACGCGGCGGTACAGGTCATTGAGGTCGGAGGTCGCGAAGCGGCCACCGTCCAGCTGCACCATGGGGCGCAGGTCCGGGGGAATCACCGGGATGTTGTCCAGCACCATGGCCTCGGGGGCGGTGCCGGTCATGCGGAAGGCGTTAATGACCTTCAGCCGCTTGATGGCGCGGGTCTTACGCTGGCCGGTGCCGCTGTCGACAATCTCGTTCAGGGCGGCGGCCTCCGCCTCCAGGTCGAAGTTGCGCAGGCGGTCCTGGATGGCCTCTGCGCCCATGGCGCCCTTGAAGTAGATGCCGTAGTCGGCGGCCATGTCCCGGTACAGGACCTCGTCGCCCTCGAGGTCGCCGACCTTGAGGGACACGAAGCGGTCCCACACCTTGTCCATGTGCTCCAGGGTGCGGGTGTTCTTGCGGCGCAGGGAGGCCATCTCGCGCTCGGCGGTCTTGCGGGCCTTGTCCCGCTGCGCCTGCTCGGCGCCCTCCGCCTCGAGCTGGGCGAGGTCCTCCTCCAGACGCCGCTGGCGGGCCTCGATGTCGGCCTGGCCGGCCTCCTCCACGTGCTGCTTCTTGACCTCGAACTCGTTGCGCAGCGAGGGCAGGTCGTCGTGGCGGGCCTCCTCATCCACCTCGGTGACCATGTGGGCAGCGAAGTAGATGACCTTCTCCAGGTCCTTGGGGGCCAGGTTGAGCAGGTACCCCAGGCGCGAGGGGACGCCCTTGAAGTACCAGATGTGGGTGACGGGCGCGGCCAGCTTGATGTGGGCCATGCGCTCGCGGCGCACCTTGGAGCGAGTCACCTCGACTCCGCAGCGCTCGCAGACGATGCCCTTGTAGCGCACGCGCTTGTACTTGCCGCACGCGCACTCCCAGTCACGGGTGGGGCCGAAGATCTTCTCGCAGAAGAGTCCGTCCTTCTCCGGCTTGAGGGTGCGGTAGTTGATGGTCTCGGGCTTCTTGACCTCGCCATGCGACCAGGACTTGATGTCCTCGGCGGTGGCAAGGCCGAGCTGGATCCTGTCGAACACGTTGGCGTCGAGCACAGTTCCTACTTCCGATTCAGAGTGGTCAGCTCAAAAGTCTTAAGGGTTTCCGGTGCCGCGTTTCCACGGCGGCACCGGGCCCGTTGGCCCGGGAGGGCCGGCGCGCTGGGCGCCCGACCTCCCGGACGTTGGGGTTAGATCTCGTCCACCGCCATGGCGCTTCCGCCAGGACGGCGACCCAGGTCGAAGCCGAGCTCCTCGGAGGCGCGCCGGCCGTCGTCGTCGGTGTCATCCAGGCCGATGACATTGCCGGCGGCGTCCAGGGCCTCAACGTTCAGGCACAGCGACTGCATCTCCTTCATGAGCACCTTGAAGGACTCGGGGATGCCGGGCTCGGGGATGTCCTCGCCCTTGACGATGGCCTCGTAGACCTTCACGCGCCCGTTGACGTCGTCGGACTTGACGGTCAGCAGCTCCTGGAGGGCGTGGGCGGCGCCGTACGCCTCCATGGCCCACACCTCCATCTCGCCGAAGCGCTGGCCACCGAACTGCGCCTTACCGCCCAGCGGCTGCTGGGTGATCATCGAGTACGGGCCGGTGGAGCGGGCGTGAATCTTGTCGTCCACCAGGTGGTGCAGCTTGAGGATGTACATGTAGCCGACCGACACCGGGTACGGGAAGGGCTCTCCGGAGCGGCCGTCGAACAGCCGCGCCTTGCCGTCGGGCTGAACCAGCTGGAGGCCGTCCCGGTTGGGCAGGGTGGAGTCGAGCAGGCCCATGATCTCGTCGTCGCGCACACCGTCGAACACCGGGGTGGCCACGGGCGTACCGGGCTCGGCGGACACGCCGTTCTCGGGCAGGCGCTCGGCCCAGGCCTCGCCGGCCTCGCGGGCGGCGGAGGCGTCCCAGCCGCGGGAGGCGACCCAGCCCAGGTGCAGCTCGAGGACCTGACCGACGTTCATACGGCTGGGCACGCCCAGCGGGTTGAGGATGACGTCCACCGGGGTGCCGTCGGCGAGGAAGGGCATGTCCTCCACGGGCAGGATCTTCGAGATGACGCCCTTGTTGCCGTGGCGGCCCGAGAGCTTGTCACCGACGGTGATCTTGCGGCGCTGAGCGATGTACACGCGCACCATCCGGTTCACGCCGGCGGGCAGTTCGGCGTCCTCGGAGGAGGCGTCGAACTCGCGCACGCCGGTGACGATGCCGTACTCGCCGTGGGGCACGCGCAGGGAGGTGTCGCGCACCTCGCGGGCCTTCTCACCGAAGATGGCGCGCAGCAGCCGCTCCTCACTGGTCAGCTCGGTCTCGCCCTTCGGGGTGACCTTGCCGACCAGGATGTCGCCGCTGCGGACCTCGGCACCGATGCGGATAATGCCGCGCTCGTCCAGGTTGGCCAGCGCCTCCTCGGAGACGTTGGGGATGTCGCGGGTGATCTCCTCGGCGCCCAGCTTGGTGTCGCGCGCGTCGACCTCGTGCTCCTCGATGTGGATCGAGGTGAGCAGGTCCTCGGCGACCACGCGCTGGGAGACGATGATGGCGTCCTCGTAGTTCAGGCCCTCCCAGGTCATGAAGGCGACCAGGAGGTTCTGGCCCAGGGCCAGGTCGCCGTCGTCGGTGGCGGGGCCGTCCGCGAGCACGCTGCCGACCTCCACGCGCTCGCCCTCGGAGGCGACCACGCGCTGGTTGTAGCAGTTGCCCTGGTTGGAGCGGCGGAACTTGGCGACCTTGTAGACGGTCTCGGTGCCGTCGTCGTTGGCCACGCGCACGAAGTCGGCGCACACCTCGGTGACCACGCCGCCCTTGGAGGCGACCAGTACGTCACCGGCGTCGACGGCGGTGCGCCGCTCCATGCCGGTGCCCACAAGCGGGGCGTCGGGGCGGATCAGCGGCACGGCCTGGCGCTGCATGTTGGCACCCATGAGGGCGCGGTTGGCGTCGTCGTGCTCGAGGAACGGGATCAGCGAAGTACCCACGGAGACCATCTGCCGCGGGGACACGTCCATGAGGTCCACCTGGGAGGCCGGCACCAGGGCCGGCTCGCCACCGGTCACGCGGCACAGCACGTGGTCCTCGGCGAAGTGCTCGTCGGCGGTGAGTTCCACGTTCGCCTGGGCGATGACGTGGCGGTCCTCGTCGTCGGCGGTCAGATAGTGGATCTCATCGGTGACCTGACCGTCGCGCACCACCCGGTAGGGGGTCTCGATGAAGCCGAAGGGGTTGATGCGCCCGAAGGTGGCCAGCGAGCCGATCAGACCGATGTTCGGGCCCTCGGGGGACTCGATGGGGCACATGCGCCCGTAGTGGGAGGTGTGCACGTCGCGCACCTCCATGGAGGCGCGCTCCCGGGACAGACCGCCGGGGCCGAGCGCGGACAGACGCCGCTTGTGGGTCAGGCCGGCCAGCGGGTTGTTCTGGTCCATGAACTGGGACAGCTGGCTGGTGCCGAAGAACTCCTTGATCGCGGCCGTGACGGGCCGGATGTTGATCAGGGTATTCGGGGTGATGGCCTCGACGTCCTGAGTGGTCATGCGCTCGCGCACCTGCCGCTCCATGCGGCTCATGCCGGTGCGCACCTGCGACTGGATGAGCTCGCCGACGGCGCGGATGCGGCGGTTGCCGAGGTGGTCGATGTCGTCGTACTCGACGGCGAGGTCCACGATCTCCCCGTCGCGCACGCCCTCGACGGTCTCGGCGCCGGCATGCAGCGCGAGCAGGTACTTGATGGCGGCGACGATGTCCTCGATGCGCAGCACGGACTCGTTCAGGTCCGCGGCCAGGCCGAGCTTCTTGTTGATCTTGTAGCGGCCGACCTTGGCCAGGTCGTAGCGCTTGGCGTTGAAGTAGAAGTTCTCCAGCAGGGTGCGGCCGGCCTCGACGCTGGGCGGCTCACCGGGACGGATCTTCTTGTAGATGTCCAGCAGGGCCTCGTCCTGGGTGGTGACCTTGCGGTCCTCATCCAGGGCGGTGGTCAGCGCCGGGTAGTCCTTGAACTCCTCGCGGATCTCGGCCTCGTCCAGGCCCAGTGCCAGCAGGAAGACGGCGATGTCCTGCTTGCGCTTGCGGTCGATGCGCACGGCCACGCGGTCGTTCTTGTCCACCTCGAACTCCAGCCAGGCGCCGCGCGAGGGGATGAACTTGACGTTGTAGACGTACTTGTCCGAGGCCTTCTCGGTGGTGCGCTCGAAGTACACGCCCGGGGAGCGGACCAGCTGGGAGACGACGACGCGCTCCGAGCCGTTAACGATGAAGGTGCCCTTGTCGGTCATGAGCGGGAAGTCGCCCATGAAGACCGTCTGGGACTTGATCTCACCGGTGGTGAAGTTCTCGAAGTCCGCCACCACGTACAGCGGGGCGGAGTAGGTCAGGTCCTTCTCCTGGCACTCCTCGGCCGTGTACTTCGGCTCTTCGAAGCGGTGGTCGTGGAAGGACAGGGCCATGGTCTCGCCGAAGTCCTCAATCGGCGAGATCTCGTCGAAGATCTCTTCCAGCCCGGAGGTTTCCGGCAGCGAGCCCGGCTGGGCGGCGTTGGCGGCGTCCACTCGGGCGCGCCACTTCTCGTTGCCCACGAGCCAGTCGAAGCTCTCGGTCTGCAGGCCGAGGAGGTTCGGGGCCTGCATCGGCTCGGCGATCTTGGCGAAATTGATTCGACGCGACGCGGTGCGTGCGGCGATTTCAGCGGCAGTTGGTGCAGAGGTGCGCGAGGCAGCCAAAGGGGATCCTTCCCTCATCTCCGGGATCACTCTGCGTACACTGCGCGGTGCCGGTCGGGTCCGCCGCCACGGGGCCGGACCGGGGTCGGTCCTCCGTCGGGCGATCACACTCGTGCCAGTACACACAATGGACGCAAAGCGCTAGCATACACGCCGACACCAGCCTCCTCTACGACTCGGGGGCCCAGGTTCTTGCGATCCCGGACACAGTCGTGGATACTGCCCGGTCTCGGTGCGCTCATGCGCCCTGCGACAGCATCCAGGTGCGCAGGCCGGTGAGCTTGTAGGCCGGCTCGAAGGAGGCCATGTGCTCCATGGAGGCGGCCGGGTTCGCCTCGAGGACGGTGCCGGCGACGAAGCTGGACAGCAGCCGTGGCCGTCCCTGGGCGACGAGCTCGGCGACGGCGGCCTCGAGCTCCTCGGCGGAGGCGGTGGCGTCCCACTCCTCGGCGGCCTGGGCGTAGGCGGCGCCGGCGTCGTCGAGCATGGATCTGACCTCGTCCTGGCCCGTGAGCGCCCGGTCGTCGCCGCCGGCGACGTGGTAGGCCCAGCTGGCCTGGGCCAGGCCGCCGAGGGCGCTGACGTCCCACTGTCCGTCGACGAAGAGGCAGGCGGTGAACAGTGTGGGCTGCGTCGCGGCCAGCAGCAGGTGGATCATGGCGCCCATGGACTGGCCGGTGCCGTAGACGCGTGCGGGGTCGACGGCGTACTGCTCCTGGAGCCAGGGCACGAAGCGCTCGGTGACGCCCACCCAGTCGGTGGTGGTGTAGCCGCTGTGGTCGTCGAGGACGATCTCGGGGTAGCAGGGGACGACGACGATGGCGGGGGTCACGGACTGGGTGACGTCGTGCGCCCAGATGAGTGCTCCGTACTGGCTCAGGGGCGCGGTGACGTCGGAGCCGACGAGGGAGGAGTCGGCGATGTAGTGCACGAGCGGGTAGCTTGCGTTCTCGTCGTAGCCCTCGGGCAGGAAGACGTTGAAGGGCAGGCTGAGGCCGGTGTCGGTGTCCTCGTAGGAGGACTGGGTGAAGGAGGCCGCCAGCGCGGTGAGCTCGTCGAGCTCGGGCACCGCGGTGGGGGCCTGGCTGGTCGACTGCGGGGCGGTGGCGGCCTGGGCCGTGGCAGCGGAGGAGGAGGTCGCTGCGGAGTCGGGCGAGGAGTCGTTGCCGGAGGAGCAGGCGGCGAGGACGGCCCCGAGGCCGACGGCGCACGAGCCGACGATCAGGCTGCGACGGGCGAGGCGGGACGAGTGACGGTCGGGCGTGGTGCTGATCATGGCGCCAGTGTAGGGCTGGGCGCTGGGGTCTGCCGGCGCGTCTGCTGTGATGAGGCTGTGCGCGGGGCCCGTGGAGGTTGGGTCCCTTGCCGGGTGGGGCCTCGCGGGCCCGGGTCACCGGCTCGGGTATGAGCTCACTTGAGGGTGACGGTGGCGCCGGCGTCCTCGAGCTGAGCCTTGGCCTTCTCGGCAGCGTCCTTGGCGGCGCCCTCGAGGACGGCCTTGGGGGCGGCCTCGACGAGGTCCTTGGCCTCCTTCAGGCCGAGGGAGGTCAGGGCGCGCACCTCCTTGATGACCTGGATCTTCTTGTCGCCAGCGGACTCGAGGATGACGTCGAACTCGGTCTTCTCCTCCTCGGCGGCACCGCCGGCAGCGGCACCGGGGGCGGCGGCGACGACGGCAGCGGCCGGGGCCGCGGCGGTAACGTCGAAGGTCTCCTCGAAGGCCTTAACGAAATCGGACAGCTCGATGAGGGAGAGCTCCTTGAAGGCCTCGATGAGCTCGTCGGTGGTCAGCTTCGCCATGATGGGCGTTCCTTCCTGGAAAAGGGGTCCTGCGCCGTGTCTGTGCGCAGGGCGATTTTGGGTTGGTGGTGGACGCGGCTCAGGCCGCGGATTCCTGCTTCTCGCGCAGGGCGTCGACGGTGCGGACCGCCTTGGAGGCGGGCGCAGCGAACAGGTACGCGGCCTTCGACAGGGACGCCTTGATAGCGCCCGCAGCCTTGGCCAGCAGGACCTCGCGGGACTCGAGCGAAGCGAGCCGGTCGATCTCGTCGGCGGTCAGGGCGTTGCCGTCCATGACGCCGGACTTGATGATGAGGTTCTTGTTGTCCTTGGCGAAGTCACGCAGGGCCTTAGCGGCCTCGACCGGCTCCCCGGTCACGAACGTCAGGGCGGTGGGGCCCTTCAGGTCGTCCACAATCGCTTCCAGTCCGACGCGACGGGCGGCGATGGATGCCAGCGTGTTCTTCGCCACGGTGTATTCGGCGTTGCCGGCGAGCGAGCGGCGCAACTCCTTGAGGTCGGCGACGCTCAGCCCACGGTACTCGGTGAGCAGAACGGCGTTGGCCTCACGGAACTTGTCCGCCAGCTGTGCAACAGCCGCGTCCTTCTCAGGCCTTGCCATGGGCCCTCCTTCCGTGGTCTGCCACAGGTTCCGGCACTGAAAAAGCCCCGCGCCGGTGGGCACGGGGCTCGTCACGGCACTCGGAGTGCACCGATAGCCGTTGGGCTCGTTCTCACCTGCGCTGGCTCCGCGTGGCGCGGACTTGGCCCCGCTTGCGCGGGAGACCTGCGGTCTTTGGCGAAGCTGACAATACACGCCGCCACCCCACGCGCCGCAAGCCCGACGACGATGGCCCACGGTGCTCTTGGTCACGCCGACGCCGAACGTGGCAGGCGCCGACCCGCTCAGGCGTCGACGACGGGGATGTCGGTCAAGCGCACAGCGAGCACTGGCAAGCCGCCATTTGTTCCGCCAGGCGCATCGACCATGATCATGTCCTCGCCCGTGTCAGGCCACACAACCGGAAACGAGTGCTCAACCTCCCCCTCGAGTTTGTTACTCCAGAAATTCGTCAGCGGCCGGTTCGCGCCTTCACCATCCGTGAAATCAGCGAGAAGATATCGTTGTCCGTCCTTCAGCAAACTGAACCCCGTCGACTGATAGGCACCCCATTCACGCAGTGAATACATATCGGTTGGAACACCGAAATAGACGATGGATACCGACGCGTCGCGTTCGGCCACAACCTTGATGTTGCCTATCAGGTAGCCCTCGTACCTGGTGACGCTGTCCAGGGAGATACGGGCCGGCACCCCGTCGATCTCGATATCCACCCCGTCCGGACCACGACCAACCGGCCCGGCCGCCTCCGGCATGTCACCCGAGCCGGTAGACGAACCACCAGCCACACCGGTCGCCTCGTCGGGGTCGGCGGGGGTCAGCAGCACCTCCACCCGCCGGTTCAACTGCCGATTCTCATCCGAGTCATTCGGCACCCGCGGCTCAGACTCACCCTTACCCGACACCGACACATCCCAACCAGACAAGTCCGCCAGCCCGCCCAGACGATCCGACACCGACTGCGCCCGCCGCTCCGACAAATCCTGATTGTGCTCATCGGTGTTCACATCATCCGTATGCCCCGTAACCGCCAGCGATCCGCCCGAGGGGTAGAGCTCCAGCTGCTCCACCACAGCCCCAAGCACCTCATCCGCCTGGTCGCTCAACTCCGCCGAATCCGTAGCGAACAACACATCACCCGACACATTCACCGTCGTCGACACGTCATCACTGGCCGTATCCGACGAACCATCCGCCGCCACAACCACCGAATTCAACCCAAACGGACCAGACTCAACACTCTCATCAAACTCAGCGGCCGACAACGCCGCATCCACATCAAACCCAGCCTCACCGGCATCCACCACCGGCACCCCAAGCGCCACACCCACATTCGGCAAAAACACATCCACCGAACTCAAACCATCCGGCACAGCCCCAAACACCGGAAACAACTGAGCCGACCCACCCGGCTCCACACTCTCATTACCGCCATTCGTCGTCACCTCACGAAACGCAACCCCCTCAGTGAGTGACAACAGCCGCACCGCGTTCAAAGTCCAAGCCGCGGTATGAGGCCCCAACATGCCATACAAGTCCACCGCGCCCTCCGCATCATCGGTGGACACCTCAACCCGCACCACCGTGTAACCATCCTGCACCACCGCCGGCCCCACACGCGTCGTCAAAGACTCGCCCTCCCACGCCGACTTCAGCACCACCGGGTCTGAGTTCACGGGCACCGCCGACGTGCCTCCCATACCAGCCGGAGAGGCGGACGAAACCGCCCCACCACCCCCACCACTTCCTGCGCAGGCGGCGAGCACCGCCGCCAC
>NZ_QMIN01000046.1:38759-96952 GCF_003287795.1 Actinomyces sp. Z5 | reverse complement strand
AACTCGCTCTACAAGGCCGAGCTCATCCGCAACCACAAGTACCTCGACTCCCACGGGCCCTGGGAGGGCATCGAGGACGTTGAGCTCGCCACCGCCCAGTGGGTGCACTGGTTCAACACCGTCCGGCCTCACTCCGCCATCGACATGCACAGCCCCGTCCAGCACGAGCAGGCATACACCCCACCACCACCAGATACCACCGACACCGCCGACGCCCAGGACGTCGGCGAGCAGACCACCACCAACCAACTCCAGCCGGCAACCACCGGCGCCAGATAAAACACCCTCTACGAAACCCGGGGCTTGACAAACCCCCTCAAGCACCACGTTCACGCCAATAACCCGCAGTCTCGAAGCTATGCCCGCAGCGCCCAGAAGGCGACCGCGGCGGCCGCGGCCACGTTCAGGGAGTCCACTCCCCCGGCCATGGGGATGCGCACCACCGCGTCGGCGGCGGTGATGGTGCGCCGTCCCAACCCGTCTCCTTCGGTGCCCAGCACCACGGCCACCCTCCCCTCCGGGTCGGTGCAGGCCGGCGAGGCGGCGAAGTCGTCCAGGCCGACCGAGTCGTCGGTCAGGGCCAGGGCCGCCACCGTCCAGCCGCCCACGTGGAGTTCATCCAGGGCGGGCCAGCGGTCGATGCGCGTCCAGGGCACCTGGAAGACGGTACCCATGGACACCCGCACACTGCGCCGGTACAGCGGGTCGGCGCAGTGCGGGGTGACCAGCACGGCGTCAATACCGAGCGCGGCGGCGCTGCGGAAGACGGCCCCCACATTGGTGTGGTCGACCAGGTCCTCCAGGATGGCGATGCGCCGCGCCCCGCCCCCGCCGCGCGCCCGGGCCAGCAGCTCGGTGACGCCGGCCAGTGCGGGGCGGTTCATGGCCGCCAGCGCGCCCCGGTGCAGGTGGAAGCCGGTCAGGGTCTCCAGCAGTTCCTCCGGGGCGATGAACACGGGGACCCGGCCGCCGTCGTCGCGTCCATCGCAGCCGCTGGCGGCGGCGATCACCGGGCGCATCTGCTCCCAGTGACGCGGCGCCATCAGGAAGGAGCGAGGTGCGTGCCCGGCGGCCACGGCCCGGGTGATGACCTTGGTGGACTCGGCCATGTACAGGCCGCGCTCGGTCTCCAGGCGACGCCGCAGCGCCACGTCGGTCAGGCGCGTGTAGTCGGCCAGACGGGGGTCGGCGACGTCGTCGAGGGTCTCAAGCGGGATGATCACAGGCGGTTGCCCCGGGGGTCCCGGCCCACTGCGGCCAGCAGCGGGTCGACCTGAACCGCGGGCTCGTCCTCCCCCTCCGGACCGGCGAACTGGCTCTGGTAGAGCTCGTAGTAGGCGCCCTGGGCGGCCATGAGGGTCTCGTGGTTGCCCTGCTCGACGATGTCGCCGTGCTGCATGACCAGGATGGTGTCGGCGTCGCGGATGGTGGACAGGCGGTGGGCGATTACGAAGCTGGTGCGTCCCTGCCGCAGTCCGACCATGGCCTTCTGAACCAGCAACTCGGTGCGGGTGTCCACCGAGGAGGTGGCCTCATCCAGCACCAGGATCTGCCGGTCGGCGAGGAAGGCGCGGGCGATGGTGATCAGCTGCTTCTCACCGGCGGACACGCCCGCCCCGGAGTCGTCGATGATCGTGTCGTAGCCGTCGGGCAGGGAGCGCACGATGTGGTCGACGCTGGCGGCCCGGGCGGCCGCGCGCACCTGCTCGGGGGTGGCGTGAGCGGCGCCGAAGGCGATGTTCTCCCCGATGGTGCCCTCGAACAGCCAGGTGTCCTGCAGCACCATGCCGATCTGCGCGCGCAGTTCGTTGCGGGCGAGGTCGCGGGTGTCCACGCCGTCGAGCGTGATCGCACCGCCCTGCGGGTCGTAGAAGCGCAGCAGCAGGTTCACCAGGGTGGTCTTGCCGGCGCCGGTGGGGCCGACGATGGCGACGGTCTGTCCGGGCTCCACCGTCAGGTTCAGGTCGGTGATCAGTTCCGTGTCCGGGCTGTAGGAGAACTTCACGTGATCGAAGACGACGCGGCCGGCCACTCGCTCCGGCAGGGCGCGGGTGGCGGTGTCGTCCTCCTCGGGGGCGTCCATGATCTCGAACAGCCGCTCGGCACTGGCAGCACCGGACTGCAGCAGGTTGGCCATGGAGGCCAGCTGGGTGATGGGCTGGGTGAACTGCTGGGAGTACTGGATGAAGGCCTGCACGTCGCCCAGGGTCATCTGGCCGTTGGTGATCTTGACACCGCCGATCACCGCGATGATCACGAAGTTCAGGTTGGAGACCACGCGCATCGCCGGCTGAATGGTGCCGGAGATCCACTGCGCCTTGTAGGAGCCGTTGTACAGGCGGTTGTTCTCCTTCTCGAACAGGGCGTTGAAGGTCTCCTCGGAGTTGAACAGGGCGACCGCCTCGTGGCCGGTGAAGGCCTCCTCGACGACGCCGGACACGTCACCGGTGGCGTCCCACTGCTCGGTGAAATGCGGCTGGGCGCGGGAGGCGATCAGCAGCGTGATTATCAGCGCCACCGGCAGCGTGGCCAGGGAGATCAGGGACAGCTGCACGGAGACCGTCAGCATCATGGCGAACACGCCGATGACGGTGATGATCGAGTTCAGCGCCTGCGAGAGCGTCTGCTGCAGGGTCTGGGTGATGTTGTCGACGTCGTTGGTGACGCGGGAGAGCATGTCGCCGCGGGAACCGTGGTCGATGTAGGACAGCGGCACCCGGTCCAGTTTGGCGGCCACCTCGGCGCGCATGCGCTGGCCGGTGCGCTGGATGACGCCGGCCAGGATGTGGCCCTGCAGCCACAGGAACAGGGCCGAGAGCACGTACAGGGAGAGGGTCTGCAGCAGGATCACCATCAGGGCGTGGGTGTCCAGGCCCTGGCCGACGACCACGTCGTAGGCGGAGAGCATGTCCGCGTAGGTGTCCTGGCCGGCGCTGCGCAGCACCTGCGCCAGCTCATCTCCGGACAGCCCGTCGGGCAGCCCGAAGTTGGCCAGCAGCTTGCCCAGCACGCCTTCGAAGATGACGTTGGTGGCGCGGGCGATCACCTTGGGGGCGGCGACGTTGAGGACGACGGCCGCCGCGGTCAGCACTATGACGGCGCCGATGCGCAACCGCTCGGGCCGCAGCTCGTGCAGCAGGCGCCGCCAGGTGCCGCGGAAGTTCTTCGCCTTCTGGTTGGGGGCCCGCCGGGGCCCGGGTCCGTGGCTCATGCGGCCTCCTCGGCGCTGATCTGGGACAGGACGATCTCTGCGTAGGTGGGGCAGGTGTCCATGAGTTCGTTGTGGGTGCCGACGCCGACGACGTGTCCTTCATCCAGGACGACGATCTGGTCCGCGTTGCGCACGGAGGCGACGCGCTGGGCGACGACCACGATGGTCGCCCCGCCGGTGGCCTGCGGCAGGCCGGCGCGCAGGCGGGCGTCGGTGGCGTAGTCGAGGGCGGAGAAGGAGTCGTCGAAGACGTACACGCCGGCCCGGCGCACCAGGGCGCGGGCGATGGCGAGCCGTTGACGCTGGCCGCCGGAGAAGTTGACGCCCCCCTGGTCGACCTCGTGGTCGAGCCCGTCGTCGAGGGCCTGCACGAAGCCGGCCGCCTGGGCGGCCTCGAGGGCCTGCCACAGCTCGGCGTCGGTGGCGTCCTGCCGGCCGTGCTGCAGCGTGGAGCGGATGGTGCCGGAGAACAGGTAGGCCTTCTGGGGGACCGTGGCGACGTTCTCACGCAGCTCGTGCGGGTCCAGGTCGCGCACATCGACGCCGTCGACACTCACCGACCCCTCGGTCACGTCCAGCAGGCGCGGCAGCAGGTTGGCCAGGGTGGTCTTGCCGGATCCGGTGGAGCCGATGAAGGCGGTGGTGGTGCCCGGGGCCATGTCGATGTTGATGTCGGCCAGCACGCGGGAGTCCGCACCCGGGTAGCGGAAGGTGACGTTGTCCAGCTTCACGTGGCGGCCCCGGGTGCCTGCGGCGCCGCCGGGGGCGGGCAGGTGTGTCGGTTCGGCGGGCGCCTTGATGGCGGGATCCACGGCCATGACCTCCTGGAAGCGGCCCGCGGCCACCTGGGCGCGCGGCAGGATCGTCACCAGCATGACGGCGATCATGACGGAGAAGAGGATCTGCATGATGTAGTTCAGGAAGGCAGTCAGGTCGCCGACCTCCATCTGCCCGTCGTTGATGCGCAGTCCGCCGAACCACATCACGCCGATGGAGGCGAGGTTCATGATGACGGTCACCGACGGCATCAGGATGGCGAACAGGCGTCCGATACTCATCGAGGTACGCGTCAAGGAGTCGTTGGCCTCGGTGAACACCTGGCCGCGTTCCTTCTGCCGCACGAAGGCCCGGATGACGCGCACGCCCTGGATCTGCTCGCGCATCACCAGGTTCACCCGGTCGATCCGGGACTGCATGACTTGGAAGTGCGGCAGCAGGCGGCTCATGAGCACGCCCACCACCACCAGTAGCAGCGGGATCAGCACCAGCAGCAGGGCGGACAGGGGCACGTCCACGCGCAGCGCCATGACGGTGCCACCGACCAGCATGATCGGCGCCATCAACATCATGGTGCTGGCCATGAACACCACCATCTGCACCTGCTGAATGTCATTGGTGGAGCGGGTGATCAGGGAGGGCGCGCCGAAGCGGGACACCTCCTCCAGGTTGAAGCGCTGGACGTGGTTGAAGATGTCCTTGCGCATGGCGCGTCCGAGTCCCATGGCCGCCCTGGAGGACAGGTAGGTGCCGATGACGGCGACGACCCCCTGGACCACGGTGATGGCGAGCATCTGCCCGCCCAGGGACCAGATCTTGTCCGTGTCCCCCGTGACCACGCCGTCGTTGATGATGTCGGCGTTGAGGGTGGGCAGTGATAAAACGGCGATCGTCTCGATGATCTTCAGCAGGAAGACGATCGCCAAGGAGCCCGCATAGGGCTTGAGGTAATGACGAAGTGTCTTAAGCAGCACTCGGAGAGGCTACCGCGAGCCGCCCAATGGGCATGTGTCTATTTCACTGTCGGCACAGGGTTGGGGCGCGTCTCACGCGCCCCGGCCCGACGGCGGAATCGACGGCGGCACGTCGTCGTCGGAGGCCGGCGCCTCGGCGTGGCGGCCCGAGGTGGGCGGTGTCGCCGTGGCGGGGTCCGCTCCGGCCTCGGGGGCGGCGGTGGCAGGGGGCTGCTGTGCGGGCGCGGACGTGTCTGCGGCCTCGGCCTCCTGGGAGGCGGAGGCGGCCTCACCGCGGGCCTGGGCGAGTGCCTCCTCGGGGGCCTGCAGGCTGGTTTCGGCGAGGTCTCCGGCGATGTCCAGGCTGGACTCCATACCGGAGACGTCCACCTTCACGTCGTCGTCGGTGCCGGTGGTGAAGGCGGCCGAGCCGGGGCCGCCGGCGGCGGACTTGCCGCCCAGGGCGCCGGCGATGCCGTCCAGCGCGGCGGTGAACTCGGTGGGCACGATCCACATCTTCGAGGAGGAGCCGTTGGCGATCTTCGGGAGGGTCTGCAGGTACTGGTAGGCCAGCAGCTTGGGGTCGGCGTTGCCGCGGTGGATGGCGTCGAAGACCTGCAGGATGGCGCGGGACTCACCCTGCGCCTTGAGGATGGCGGACTGGGCCTGACCCTCGGCCCGCAGAATCGCGGACTGCTTGTCACCCTCGGCGGTGAGGATCTGGGACTGCTTGACGCCCTCCGCGGTCAGGATGGCGGCGCGGCGGTCGCGCTCGGCGCGCATCTGCTGCTCCATGGCGCCCTGGATGGAGGCGGGCGGGTCGATGGACTTCAGCTCCACGTTGGACACGCGGATGCCCCAGCGGCCGGTGGCCTGGTCCAGGACGCCGCGCAGCTGGCCGTTGATCTGGTCGCGGCTGGTCAGGGTCTGCTCCAGGTCCATGGCGCCGATGACGTTACGCAGGGTGGTGACGGTCAGCTGCTCGATGGCCTGCAGGTAGTTGGCGATCTCGTAGGTGGCGCGCTTGGGGTCGGTGACCTGGTAGTAGATGACCGAGTCGATGGACACCACCAGGTTGTCGGAGGTGATCACCGGCTGCGGTGGGAAGGAGACCACCTGCTCGCGCAGGTCCACGGTGGTGCGCACCCGGTCGATGAAGGGCACCAGCAGGTGCATGCCGGCGCCGTATTCGGCCTGGAACTTGCCCAGCCGCTCGACGATGATCGCGTAGGACTGCGGGACGATCTGCACCGCCCGGAACAGGGCGACGATCACCAGCAGCAGTATCAGTACAAGGATGACGAGGATCGCGGTCTCTAGCACTGTTGGCCCTTTCGGTCGGTTGTGAGCGGCAGCTTACGCGCCTATGCGGCAAATCGTTACCGGCTGCGCCGGGTTCGGTGGCTTGCTACTGGGGGACGACGACGGCGACGGCGCCGTCAATGGCGACTACGCGCACGCCCGCCCCGGGGTCGACGTGCGCGGCGGTGTTGGAGCCGTAGGCCTCCGGGGTGTCGGCCAGGCGGGCGCTCCACTCCTCGCCGTCCAGGTTGATGCGCCCGTCGCGCGCATCGATCACCGTCAGGGCGGTCGCGCTGCGGCCGATGCGCGCCTCGGCGTTGGTGCGCATCTGCGGGGTGGTCGCCGCCAGGTGCCGCTTGGCCCAGGGCCGCACCGCGAGCAGCAGCAGCGCCGCCACCACTGCGAAGACAATCGCCTGTACCCAAACCTGGGCGCCCAGGGCGGCCGCCAGGGCGCCGCCGAGCGCGCCGCCGGCGAGCATGAGGAAGGTCAGGTCCGCCGTCGCCGTCTCGATGACGCCGAGCACGAGGGCGGCTCCGATCCACCAAAGCCAAATCATCGGGTCCTCCTCTGGTTATGTGTGCCCCGGCGAATCGGGGCGGGACTGACGTAAAGGATTCAGGCGCCGCGGGCGGTATAGCGACCGCGGTCCTTGGTGATCTCCAGCGGGAGACCGAAGGTGGTGGTGACGACCTCACCGGTCAGCACCGTGTCCAGCGGCCCGGCGGCCACGGCCCGGCCACCGCGCAGTGCGAGGCCGTGGGTGAAGCCTACGGGTATCTCCTCCAGGTGGTGGGTGACCAGCAGCATCGACGGGGCGCCCGGGGCGGCCAGGATCTCGGTCAGCGCCGCCAGCAGCTGCTCGCGTCCGGCCAGGTCCAGGCCGGAGGCGGGCTCGTCCAGGATCAGCAGCTCCGGGTCCGGCATGAGGGCGCGGGCGAGCTCAATGCGCTTGCGCTCTCCTGAGGACAGATTCGCCCAGGTCCGTTCCGCGAGGTGACCGGCGTCGAGGGCGGCCAGCAGCGCGCGGGCGCGTTCGACGTCGAAGTCGTCGTACTCCTCGCGCCACACGCCGATGGAGCCATAGGAGGCGGACAGCACCACCGACAGCGCCGTCTCACTGCCCAGGACTCGGCCGGCCAGGGCCGAGGAGGCCAGGCCGATGCGGGGCCGCAGCTCGGACACGTCGACGCGCCCCAGCCGCTCCCCGAGGATGTCCACCGCGCCCGCGGAGGGGAACAGCCTGGCCGAGGCGATGCGGGAGATGGTGGTCTTCCCGGCTCCGTTCGGGCCCACCAACACCCAGTGCTGCCCCTCCTCCACGTGCCAATTCACGTGGGAGAGGATCTGGGTGGTGCCGCGGTGGAGCGAGACGTCGTCGAAACGGAGCACGCTGGTCATGGGCTCAGCCTATCCTGCGCGCCACTGCGGCCGCCCACCATTTGGCGCTAAGGTGCGGCGACATGGATCCGCTTGCACTGCCCGTCTCCGTCCTGCTGGCCCTGTGGGCGCCGCTGCCCTCCTCCCAGGGGCGGGCGGTGGTGCAAGGCCCAGACGGCGTGCATGAGGCCCTCGACGGCGCCTCCCCGTGGGGACTGGGACGCCTGCCCCTGGAGCAGTGGGTGGCCGACTTCGGCCCGCTCGCGCGGGCGAGCGCGGTGCTGCCCTCCCCCGCGGACCCACTGCCGGGTCTGGCCGCCGCCATCGAGGTCGGCGAGGGCGTGGTCCTCGAGGCGGTCACTGGTAGGCACGTGCTGCTGGTGCCGTGGGTCGCGGGCGCATCGGTGGCCTGGCAGGTGGAGGAGATGACGGCGCCGCTGCCGCCGCTGGACGCCTCCCAGGCGCGGCGCGACGTACACCGGGCCACCGAGGCGGCGATCGACGCGCTGATCAAGTTGGATCTGGCCCGCGAGCGCCCCGAACTGGCCGACACGCTCAACGACGTCGTCACCGCCGTGCTCGACCCGCGGTTGCTGCCGCCCGGCCTGGACGCCCGCCGCCGCACCCTGCTGGAGCGTTCTCTGCGGCTGCGGGCGATCTGCACCCTGGCCCTGCAGGACGACGGCGCGGCGGCGACGGCGCTGCAGGCCGAGCGGCGCGCCGCCATCCTGCGGCCGCTGCTGGCCACCGCCCGCCAGGGGGTTGCCGCCGCCACCGAGTGGTGGGCGCACTGAACCGGCCGGTGCTCAAGCGCGCAGGGTGATCGCCTCGGCATCGTGCGCGTGGAAGCAAACGTCGAGTTCAACCGGTCCGTCGGCCAGGGCAATCCGCTTGACCAGCGGGTCCCAGGCGCCCAGCTGCGTGAGACGCACTGGGACGTCCACCTCCGCCGTCCTTCCCGCCGGGACCGCCACCGTGGCGAAGCCGAGGAGCTGGGTCTCGTCGGCGTGAGTGCCTCCGCGCCCGTACACCTGGACGACCTGGATGCCATCGCGAGCACCGGTGTTGGCCACGCGGGACCTGACGGTGAGTACGCGTTCCGCCCCCGTGCCGGTGGAGGCGGCGATCTCAGCCGCCTCGAGCCGATAGCGGGTGTAGGACAGCCCCCAGCCGAGCGGGAATGCCGCCTCGACGCCGAGGCGATCCAGCAACCGCTGCCCGTGCCATCGGTCGTAGGTCACCGTGGTCCAGTCACGATCGAAGTCCGGCAGATGAGCCTCGCTCGTGGGAATGGAGAAGGGCAGGCGCCCTGACGGGTTGGCCCTGCCGAGGAGGATGTCGGCGAGCGCGTGGCCGCCCTCCATGCCCGCGTACCACATCATGACGATGGCAGGAGCCTCGTGGCGCCAATTCTCCATCATGATGGGGCCGGCGCCGACCAGTACAACCACCGTACGCGGGTTGGCGGCAGCAACGGCCCTGATGATCTCCTCATCGACCTCACGCAGGGTCAGACGGGAACGGTCGCCCCCATAGCCGGCGGTCATCACGGCGTTGGCCTCCCCGGTCGGTGCCTGCGCGCCTTCGGGCAGTGGGGGGAAGAGATCGAACAGTACCGGGTCGTGCATAGTGTCGCCGCCAACCCACTCGCCCTCGTCGTGCTTGTCGAAGCCGGCGACGACGATGGCCACGTCCGCCTGGGAGGCGGCTCTGGCGGCCGCCTGCGGGTCATCATCCTCGACGAGCAGGATGCGGGCGTTGGGGCAGGCGGAGCGGATGCCGTCGACGGGCGTGACATGGCTGGGCGGATGGACCATGGAGGAGCCCGAGTCACCCATGTTCTCGGCCGTTGCCAGCCGCCCGATCACGGCGATCGTGTCCAGACGCGACGACAGCGGCAGAATCGGGTCGCCGTCTATGGCCTCGTTCTTGAGTAGGGTCATGGCGCGTACCGCGGCCTCGCGGGCGAGGGCGCGGTGCGCTTCGGCGGCGAGCAGGGAGTCGTCCTCGGGGACGTCCTCACGCAGGGCGTAGGAGCGCAACTGGGCCGCCAGCAGCCGCAGGCCCGCGCGCCGCACCATCTCCCAACTGGTCTCGCCGCTGTCGAGCTGCCGGCCCAGGTGCTCGGCGCGCTGCTGCGCGAAGGGCTCTTCGAGGTCGAGTCCGTTGTTGAGCGAGGTCGCCGCGTCTCGCAGGCCCCAGATGAAGTCGGAGACGGTGATGCCGTCCCAGCCCCACTGGTCACGTAGCACCTCGGTGAGCAGCTTCCGGTTCTGTCCGGCCCACTGCCCGTTGACGGAGTTGTAGGCGCTCATGATGGCGGCCACCCCCTCATCGGCCACCCGCTTGAAGTGGGCCAGATACTGCTCGTGCAGGCTGGCGTCGTCGATGGTGACGTCGACCTGGAATCGCTTGTTCTCCATGGAATTGAGTGCGTAGTGCTTGGCGCAGGCCATGGCGTAGCGCTGGATTCCCCGCGTCAGTGCGGCGCCCATCTCCCCCAGGATGCAGGTGTCCTCGCCGTAGGTCTCCTGGATTCGTCCCCAGGCGGGGTGCCGGGGCAGGTTGATGCACACGCCGCCGAAGAAATTGCCGCCTATGGCGCGCACCTCGGTGCCGATTGCCTCACCCACACGCTCCTCAAGGTCCACGTCCCAGGTCGCTCCGCGGGCCATGGACACGGGGAAGGCGGTGCCGCGGCCGCTGACGCAGCCGCGTGGGCCGTCGACGAAGCGCGTGCCGGGGATTCCCAGCCGCTCGACGGCTCCGTGAACGTAGGGGGCGGAGTTGTAGCCGACCTGCATCATATCGGCCATGCCCTGCCAGAACGGCACGTCGCCGTCGAGGAGCCCCAGCCTCTCATCGGCAGTGAGTCGGTCATAGAGGCCGGCGGCCTCGACGAAGGGGTCGGCTCCGTCGCGGACGGCTTTAACGGACTGATCGAAGGGGGTGGTCATGATGCTCCTCACGGTGACGGCGTCATCCTTGACCCGTCAGACACGCCAACAGATTGGTTGATCGATACAACTAATGTAGTCCTCGCCCCGCCCCCTCGCAAGGGCGAATCATTACCGTCTCCCGCGCACCAAGAAACCGATGGCGGCGGCACCCCGAGGTACCGCCGCCATCGCTCACCGCTCATCGCGCAGTCGGCGTCATCACCGCGGGTTGGACAGCGCCCAACGGTAGACCTCCATGGTGCGGTCGGCGATCGCGGTCCAGGAGAAGTGCTCCTCCACCCGCTTGCGGGCGGCCGCACCCATCTGCTGCGCCTTGTCGGCGTCCATGACCAGCTCGGTCAGCCGGTCGGCCAGGTCGGTGGCGAACTGCTCGGGGTGGATGGGGGTACCGGTGCCGTCCTGCAGCTGCTCGATCGGAACCAGGTAGCCGGTCTCGCCGTCGACGATCACGTCCGGGATGCCGCCGGTGGCCGAGCCGACCACGGGCAGCCCCATGGCCATGGCCTCGAGGTTCACGATGCCCAGGGGCTCGTACACCGAGGGGCAGACGAACACGTCGGAGGCGGCCAGCACGGCCTGCAGTTCGCGGTGCGGGAGCATCTCCTCGACCATGATCACACCGGTGCGCTGCCCCTGCAGGGCGGCGACGGCGGTGTCCACCTCGGCCTTGATCTCGGGCGTGTCGGGAGCGCCGGCGCACAGGATCACCTGAACCTGCTCGGGCAGCTTCTCCACCGCGCGCAGCAGGTGCGGCAGCCCCTTCTGCCGGGTGATGCGGCCGACGAAGACGACGGTGGGGCGGGAGGTGTCGATGCCGTAGCGGGCGCGGACGTCCGCCGCCAGCGCTTCAAACTCGGCGTCGTCGGGGCGGGCCCAGCCGGCCAGGTCGATACCGTTGTGGACCACCTTGACGCGTTCGGGGTCGACGTTCGGGTAGGACTTCAGGATGTCGGCGCGCATGCCGTTGGACACGGCGATGATCGCGGAGGCGCCCTCGTAGGCCTGACGCTCCGCCCAGGAGGACAGGGCGTAGCCGCCGCCGAGCTGCTCGGCCTTCCAGGGGCGCATGGGCTCCAGGGAGTGCGCGGACAGCACGTGCGGGATGCCGTAGAGCAGGCCGGCCAGGTGGCCGGCGAGGTTGGCGTACCAGGTGTGGGAGTGGACGATGTCGGCGCCCTCCACTCCGGGGACCATTTCCAGGTCCACGCCGAAGGTGCGCAGGGCGGCGTTGGCGCCCTCGAGTTCGGCCACCTCCGGGTAGCCGGTCACGCCCGCGTCGGCGCCCTCGGTGCCGGGCTCGCGGGGGCCGCCGAAGGCGTGCACGCGCACGTCCGCGAGCGGCCGCAGCACCTTGGCGAGCTCGTTGACGTGCACGCCGGCACCGCCGTAGATGAAGGGCGGATACTCCTTGGTCAGCAGGTCGACTCTCAGTCCGTCACTGGTGTTGGTGTCTTCGGTCACAGCGCTCTCCTTCTTGGTCGTGCACCCGTGCACATCCGGCGGGCATTGTCGCACGTCACACAGTATCGCCGACCGGGGTTCACCGCGCGGCTTTTCCGCCACGGGGAGATCGTCCGATTCAGTCGCTCGAATCCCCTCCCAAGATGACGAAAATCACCGTAAGGTGGCCCCATGGCTTCTCCTCGCGTCCTCGCAATCATCCTCGCCGGCGGTGAAGGCAAGCGCCTGATGCCGCTGACGGTCGATCGGGCCAAGCCCGCCGTGCCCTTCGGCGGGATCTACCGGCTGATCGACTTCTCACTGTCCAACATGATCAACTCCGGATTCCTGAAGGTGGTTGTACTCACCCAGTACAAGTCGCACTCACTGGACCGGCACATCTCCAAGACCTGGCGCATGTCGGACATGCTGGGCAACTACATCGCCCCGGTGCCCGCACAGCAGCGCGTGGGCAAGCACTGGTTCCTCGGCTCGGCGGACGCCATCTACCAGTCGCTGAACCTGGTTGAGGACGAGCGGCCGGACTACGTGGTCATTACCGGCGCGGACAACATCTACCGCATGGACTTCTCCCAGATGCTGGACCACCACATCGCCTCCGGCCTGCCGTGCACCGTCGCCGGCATCCGCCAGCCGCGTTCACTGGCCGACCAGTTCGGCATCATCGAGTCCGCCCCGGAGTCCCCCGGCAAGATCAAGGCCTTTGTTGAGAAGCCCAAGGAGACGCCGGGACTGCCGGACTCCCCCGATGAGGTGCTGGCCTCCATGGGCAACTACATCATGAACGCCGACGCCCTGACCGAGGCGGTCACGATCGACGCGGCCGACGACTCCTCCAAGCACGACATGGGGGGCAACATCGTCCCCTGGTTCGTCAACCAGGGCGCCGCCGGCGTCTACGACTTCAAGGACAACGAGGTCCCCGGGGCCACCGAGCGCGACCGCGACTACTGGCGCGACGTCGGTACGGTCGACGCCTTCTACGAGGCCCACCAGGACCTGATCAGCGTCACCCCCGTGTTCAACCTGTACAACAGCCGCTGGCCGCTGTACGCCGGCTACACCAACGCCATGCCGCCGGCCAAGTTCGTCTACGGGCACCACGAGCGTCTGGGCCACGCCGTCGACTCGATCGTCTCCCCCGGCGTGATCGTCTCCGGTGGTGAGGTCATCTCCTCCGTGCTCTCGCCGGAGGTGCGGGTGAACTCCTGGTCCTCGGTGCGCGAGTCCGTGCTGATGGATGGGGTGAACGTCGGGCGCAACACGGTCGTCAACCGCGCCATCCTGGACAAGAACGTCGTCGTCGAGGAGGGCGCCATGGTCGGCATCGACCCCGAGCACGACCGCGAGCGCGGCTTCACGGTCACCGAGTCCGGTATCACCGTCGTCGCCAAGGGCCAGCGCGTCGTGCGCTGATCGGCCTGGCCGCCCAGCGGCCTGATGCGGACCGCCGCCCCGGGATCCTCACGGTCCCGGGGCGGCGTCGTATGCGGCGGGGCGGCGTTGGCTACCATCCTGGCCATGCACGCCTCTACGCCCCCGTCCTCCCAGTCGACCGGTCTGCCGCGCGTGTCCGGGGCCCATGCGAGCGGGGAGCTGGCCGCCCTGGGGCCCGGCCTGCTGGTCATGGATGTGGACTCCACCCTGATCGAGCAGGAGGTGATCGAGCTGATCGCCGAGCGGGCGGGCACCCGCGAGCGCGTCGCCGAGGTGACCGCTCGGGCCATGCGCGGCGAGCTGGACTTCGCTGCCTCCCTGCGTGAGCGCGTGGCGACGCTGGCCGGGGTTCCGGAGACGGTGTTCGCCGAGGTGCTCGGCGAGGTGCGGCTGACCCCGGGCGCGCGCGAGCTCATCGGGGCGCTGCATGCGCGCGGCTGCCGGGTCGGGGTCGTCTCCGGCGGCTTCGAGGAGGTGGTGTGCCCGCTGGCCAGCAGCCTCGGGATCGACCATGTGGCCGCCAACCGGCTGGAGGTGGCGGACGGGGTGCTCACCGGCCGGGTGCTGGGGCGCATCGTGGACCGCCAGGAGAAGATTCGCTGCCTGCACGCCTGGGCGCAGGCCGACGGCGTGCCCATGACCCGCACCGTGGCGATGGGCGACGGCGCCAACGACCTGGGCATGATCGCCGAGGCGGGGCTGGGGGTGGCGTTCTGCGCCAAGCCGGTGGTTGCCGAGTCCGCGCCCGCGGCCGTGCACGTGCGTGACCTGACCGCGGTGCTGGACCTGCTCTAAAACCGTCGCGATGCCGCGGCCGCCGAGTTCGGTCGGGCGGCCGCGCTCCCCGGTCCGCGCAGTGGCGGGCTCAGCGCGGGGCGGTGACGATTTCGTTCAGGTGTGCGGTCTGCGGGCCGAGCCCCGCCCAGTTGACCGGCACCTGCAGCAGAAGCGCCGTGGCGGTGGGGATGCCGAAGGAGACCTGGTTGGCCAGGTCGTCGACGGTGTCGTGCAGCATGTGCGCCAGCACCGACACGGTCGGCTCGTGGCCGACGACGAGCACGTGCCGGGTCGTCTCCGGCAGCGGCTGCAGCAGTCGCAGGATGCCACCGGGGCCCTCGTGGTAGATCTCGGGCTCCACGCGGGTGAGTGCGGGGCTCATGCGCTCGCGCATGGGACCGGCGGTCTGGCGGGCGCGGGCGGCCGGGGATACCAGCAGCAGGTCGAGGCTCGGCACCCGCCGTTCCAGGGCGTGGGCGAGTTCGTCGGCGAGCAGCCGCCCCCGTGAGGTGAGCGGGCGCTCCAGGTCGGTGGGGGCGTTGTGGGACGCCTTCGAATGCCGAACCAGCACGAGGATCTTGCCGGAGGAGTCAGTCGTCACGCGGCTACCCTACCGTCAGCGGCAGGGTGGCGCCGCCGTCGGCCCGGATGACCTGGCCGGTGGTGGCCGGCAGCCAGTCGGACAGCAGCGCGACGGCAGTGCGGGCGACGGGGCGCGCATCGCGGTGGTCCCAGCCCAGCGGTGCCGTGGTCTCCCAATGCCGGGCCAACGCGTCCAAGCCGGGGATGGCACCGGCAGCGGGAGTGGACAGGGGACCTGCGCCGATCGCATTGACGCGCACGCCCGCCGGGCCGAGTTCGACGGCGAGACTGCGCACGCACGCCTCCAGCGCGGCCTTGAGCGGCCCCATCCAGCCGTAGCCGGAGTGCACGTGGGAGGTGTCGAAGGTGAGAGCCACCACCGCCGCGCGTGGGGCGAGTAGGGGGCGTACCGCGTCAACCAGGGCCGGCAGGGAGGCGGCCGTGGTGGTGAAGGCCTCCGCCAGCCTCTGCTGGCGCCCGGCTCCGGCCGTGGCGGGGGCGGCGTCGGGGTCGCCGTCGGGGCCGGGTAGCAGGGTTCCAAGCAGCTCTGCGTCGGCGTGGGCGATGGCGTGCACGACGCCGTCCAGCCGCCCCACTCCGGCGGCCCGCAGCCGCGGCGCCAGTTCGGCCAGGTCGGCGGGGTCGGTGACATCCAGCGGCAGCACGAGGTCGATGCCGTGCCGGCGGGCGACCGCCCGGGTGAGCGACAGCGTGCGGGGGTGGCCGGTGAGCACCACGCGTGCGCTCTGTTCGCGGGCGGCGGTGGCGATGGCGGTGGCGATGGAGGCGGGTCGCAGCACGCCGGTGACGAGGACGGTGCGCCCGTCCAGCAGGCCCACGGGCGGGGCCGGTTGCTCGCTCATGGCGTCAGCCTTGCACGTGGCGGCGACGACGGCGTGGATATGCCAGCATGTGCCGGTGACCGCCTCACCCGACTCCACCCGTCCGCCCACTCCTGGCTCCTCCCCCTCCCCCACCGCCACCCGGCCCGGGCCGGCCGTGGCCGCGCCGCTGCATATCGGCCCGCTGGAGATCGCCACGCCGGTGGTGCTAGCCCCCATGGCGGGAGTGACGAACGCGTCGTTCAGGCGCCTGTGCCGCCTCTACGGGGAGCGGGCGCTGCCCGAGGCGCTGCGTCCGCAACAGGAGGGCCCGGTTACCACCGTCGCCGGCGGCCTGGCCGCACCGGCGGGCCTGTATGTCACCGAGATGGTGACCACCCGCGCACTGGTGGAGCGCAACGCCAAGACCCTGGCGATGGTGCGCACGGACCCCGCCGAGCGGGTGCGTTCGATTCAGTTGTACGGGGTGGATCCGGCCACGGTTGCGGCCGCGGTGCGGATCCTGGTGACCGAGGACCTGGCCGACCACATCGATCTGAACTTCGGCTGTCCCGTGCCGAAGGTGACTCGCAAGGGCGGGGGTGCCGCCCTGCCGTGGAAGCGGGACCTGCTGGAGGCGATCATGCGCGCGGCGGTGCAGGCCAGTGAGAGTGCGGTTGCCGTCGCCGGCCGGCAGCGCGCGGCGCCGGTGACGGTGAAGATGCGGCTGGGGATTGACGACGACCACGAGACCTTCCTGGACGCGGCGCGTCTGGCCGCGGACGCCGGGATCGCCGCCCTGACGCTGCACGCGCGTACCGCCCGGCAGCACTATGCGGGCAAGGCCAGCTGGGAGCAGATCGCCCGGTTGAAGGAGGCCACCAGCCTGCCGGTGCTCGGCAACGGCGACATCTGGAGCGGGGACGACGCCGTGGCCATGCTTGAGACGACCGGCTGCGACGGCGTCGTCGTGGGGCGCGGCTGCCAGGGGCGGCCGTGGTTGTTTGCCGACATCGTGGCGGCCATGCATGGTCGCGCGGAACGCACCCGACCCGACCTGGACGCGGTGATCGCCGTGATCAAGGAGCACGGGCGGCTGCTGGCGGCCGAGCTGGGCGAGGACCGGGGTGTGCGCGATCTGCGCAAGCACATCGGCTGGTACCTCAAGGGCTACCCGGTGGGCGGGGCGGCGCGCGCCGAGCTGATGCGCGTGTCCTCGCTCGCCGACCTCGATGCGGCCCTGGCGCGGATGCGGGAGCGCCTGCCCGCGCAGGTGCCCTTCCCGGGGGCGGCGGCCGAGGGTCCGCGGGGGCGGGCCGGCAGCCCGCGCCGCCCCCACCTGCCCGACGGCTGGCTGGACTCCCCCTACCTCGGACCCGCGGATCGGGCGCTGCTGGCCGAGGCCGAACTGGACGTCTCCGGCGGTTGAGCCGAGGCGGCGCCCCCGGTCCCTTGCCGAGTCGAGGCGCCACGCCCGGTCCCCTTCCGGCATGCGGCTCAAGGCCGGTGCCCGCGTCGTGCCGATCAGGCCTCGGCGGTCGCGGCCGGCTCGCCGGTGCGGCACAGGGCGGCGGCGATCGCCGTCGTCGCCGGGATGGCCAGCACCAGGCCGATGGAGGACACCAGGGTGCGCACGACCTCCTCGGCGATCTCGCCCGAAAGCAGCGTGGCGGCCAGGGGCCGGTCGATCAGCGAGGCCGCCAGGATGAGCGGCAGGGCCGTGCCGGCGTAGGCGAAGGCGAGGGTGTAGACGGTGGAGGCGATGTGGTCACGGCCGATCCGCATGCCGCCGGTAAACAAGCGGGCACGGCCCAGCGCGGGGTTGGCGGCGTGCAGCTCCCACACGGCGGAGGCCTGGGTGATGGTGACGTCGTTGAGCACGCCCAGGGCCGCCACCACCATGCCGCAGGTGAGCAGCGCCTGCAGGTTGATGCCGCCCACCATTGAGGTCAGGGTCAGGGCGGTCTCGTCGGTGGCGCCGGTCAGGTTGGCGGCGTCCACGCCCCACAGGGACAGCAGGACGGTGATGACCACGCCGGCGAAGGTGCCCAGCAGGGCGGTGGTGGTGCGCACGGAGATGCCGTGGGCGACGTAGACGGCCAGCAGCATCATCGCCGAGGCGCCCACCAGCGTCACCCACATGGGTGAGGCCAGGTCCAGCAGCGCCGGGATCATGAAGCCGAGCAGGACGCCCGTAGCCAGCAGCAGCCCCAGCACGCTGAGGGCACCCTTGCGGCCGGCGACGGCGACAACGAGCACCAGGTACACCACCGCCAGCGCGGTCACCGGCACCTGGCGGGCGTAGTCGACGAACACGTACGGGGTGCCGGAGGCCAGCGCGGCGGGGGCGTACATCACCTGCAGGCGGTCGCCGACGTCGGCCGCGGCCAGAGACTCGGCGGGGATGTGCACCGGCATGACCAGACCCGCGCCGTCGCCGGAGGTGATGCGCGCGCACACCGCGTCGGCGAGCAGCGAGTCGTTGGTCACTCCCTCCAGCGCGCCGGTGGTGTCGGCGCAGGCGGCGGTGTTCAGGGAGGTGATGGTGGCCGATTCGAGGGTGGCGCCGTCCGCGGTGAAGGGCTGGGAACCGACCAGGGAGTTCCCACTCGGCCACAGCACGATCAGACCGATAAGCGTGGCCACCACCAGGGGCACGACGATGGCGGCCAGCATCAGGCGCACCCGCCGGGCCTCGGCCGCCCCCAGGTTGAGGGGGCCGGAGTGGCTGTGCGCCGCCGAGGATACGTGCGGGATCGAGGTGTGCGGGCCCGAGGCGTGCGGGCTCGAGGCGTGCGGGCTCGAGGTGTGCGAGCCCGAGGCGTGTGGGCCCGAGGCACCATCGGCGCGCCCGGTCGGTGATTCCCCGGCGTCCGCGTTTCTCGGCCCGTCGATGGGCGGGTCGGCGGGCGCTGCGGCGGTCGGCGTCGTCTCGTCGTTCACGCCGCCATCATGCCCGCCGGCGGTGTGAAACCGCAGGCACCGCGCAGGCACGTCGCCCTGAGGCGGCCGGCCCCGGCTTGAGCCGGCTTGAGGTGCCTCGGGCGGCACGAGCCGGCAGGCGTGCGCCGACCAGCCGCTCATCCCCCGGCCAAATACACCCCGGCACGTTGCACGACCCCGGGCCGCGTTGCACGACCTTCGGGTGCGTTGCACGACCTTCGGGTGCGTTGCACGACCCCCGGGTGGTCGTGCAACAGGCACCGAGGTCGTGCAATGTCACCGAGGTCGTGCAGTGAGAGGCCCGCGGCACCGCAAAACGAGACCAACCAGCGGTCGAGGAGTATGGACAGGGTGGACCACCGAAATACTCCCGCGGAGGCTGGCCAACCAAGGCACCAAAACCCACAGGTGCCATTAGCGGCACCCCAGACAACCGCTTGTCCACAGTCGACGATGCGAGTAGTGGTCATCGCACCCGACTTCGGCGAATGCTGGAGGCATGCCCGCCTCGCCTGACCAAGCTCGCGACCGTGATCTGTTTCCCGTGCTGATTCACACCGGTCGGCATGACCGCGCCGGCGTCGCGGTCCCCCGCTCCGCGCTGCGGCTTGCTCCCGGCATTCACTGGGTTCCAGCCCCCGAGGCGAAGCGCTGGCAGCACCGCTATACCTTGGCCTTGGCACGCGCCATAACCGCGCAAACAACGCACCGCTCCGCACGCTGCCTCACCCACGCGTCCGCCGCACTTGTACTTGGCCTGCCAATGATGACCCAGGAACCGGACGTATACCTGGCGGTTCCCAGCACGCCCAAGCGAGTTGGCACGCCGCTGCCCTTGATCAGCGTGCCTCCCACGGGACCGCCGCGGTCGAGCGCAAACGAGGACTTCTACTGCCGACAGATCATGCTTTGGCGCCGACACTTGGACCTCCCGGAGAAAGACATCACCGTGGTCGGCGGGGTGCCGGTCACCACCGTGTTACGTACCGCCTTCGACTGTGCGTTCGACGAGCCCGCGCACAATGCCCTGGCGATTGCCGACGCGGCCCTGCGCCTGTACTGTCGCACGCAGCACGACAACCGCAGCCTGGATGCGCAGGCCGAAGCACGCGCCCGCGACATTTGGCAAGAATGGCTTCAGCAGTCCGCACGCAGACACGGAGTCGCACAAGCACGGGCAGTACTGGGGGCGGCGACGCCGCTGGCCGACTCTCCTGGCGAAAGCGTCATGCGCTGGCTGACTCTCGTACTCGGACTTGCGCCGCCACAAGTCCAGTACCGGGTGAGCGACCGCGCGAACATGTGGTGGCTCGACCTGTGCTGGCCCGAGCACGGGATCGTCATCGAGGTTGACGGCCGGATGAAGTACAACACCCGGGAGGATGCCTGGCAGGAGAAACTGCGCCAGGACGCCATCCAGGCCATGGGCTGGCGATTCATACGCGTGACTTACGGAGAGTTCCGCGATCTGCGCGCGCTGGCGGACAAGATCCTCGCGGCCTTTCCGCCCGGGGTTGTCGCCTCGCTCAGACCCAACCGTGATCTGCTGCGGCCGGGTACGAGGCTGGAAGCGGGGCTGCACGAAGGCTCCCTGCTGGGAATGCGCCGACGCTAAACGCAGTCGCCCCACGCGTCCTCCCCGAACCGAGCCGACGCCGGGCACATCTCATGCACAGCACGACCCCCGGCTGCGTTGCACGACCTCGGTGCCTGTTGCACGACCACCCGGGGGTCGTGGAACACACACCAGGGTCGTGCAATGTCACAAAGGTCGTGGAACGGCCGCGCTGCCCGGCCAGACGCCAATCAGGCGCCGGCCGGGCAGCCAGCATCTAGTTGGCCAACAGCGGACTGTTCAGCAGCCGACCAGGCGCTCGGCGAGGTAGCGCTCCACGCCCTCGAGCGGGATGCGCTCCTGGGCCATGGTGTCGCGCTCGCGCACCGTCACCGCACCGTCCTCGGGCGACTCGAAGTCGTAGGTGATGCAGAAGGGGGTGCCGACCTCGTCCTGGCGGCGGTAGCGGCGCCCGACGGCGCCGGCCTCGTCGTACTCGACGTTCCAGTTGCGGCGCAGCCGGGCGGCGAGCTCGCGGGCCGGGCCGGTCAGTTCCTCCTTGCGGCTCAGCGGCAGCACGGCGGCCTTGACCGGGGCCAGGCGCGGGTCCAGGCGCAGCAGCACGCGCTTGTCGACGCCGCCCTTGGTGTTGGGCGCCTCGTCCTCGGTGTAGGCCTCCACCAGGAAGGCCATCAGCGAGCGGGTCAGGCCCGCCGACGGCTCGATCACGTAGGGGGTCCAGCGCTCGTTCTTCCCCTGGTCGAAGTAGGACAGGTCCTTGCCTGAGTGATCGGCGTGGGTGGACAGGTCGAAGTCGGTGCGGTTGGCGATGCCCTCCAGCTCGCCCCACTCCCCGCCGGCGAAGCCGAAGCGGTACTCCAGGTCGACGGTGCGCTTGGAGTAGTGGGAGAGCTTCTCCTTGGGGTGCTCGTACAGGCGCAGGTTGTCCTCGCTGATGCCCAGGTCCGTGTACCAGGCCTTGCGGTAGTCGATCCAGTACTGGTGCCACTCCTCGTCCGTGCCGGGCTCGACGAAGAACTCCAGCTCCATCTGCTCGAACTCGCGGGTGCGGAAGATGAAGTTGCCGGGCGTGATCTCGTTGCGGAAGGACTTGCCGACCTGCCCGATGCCGAAGGGCGGCTTCTTGCGGGCGGCGGTCATCACGTTGGTGAAGTTGATGAAGATGCCCTGGGCGGTCTCGGGGCGCAGGTAGTGCAGGCCGGCCTCGTCATCGACCGGGCCGAGGTAGGTCTTGAGCAGGCCGGAGAAGGCCTTCGGCTCGGTGAAGGCGCCGCGGGTGCCGCAGTTGGGGCACACGAGCTGGTCCAGGGTGACGGTGTCGGGATTGTCAATGCCGTGTTTGGCCGCGTAGGCCTCCTGCAGCTCGTCCTCGCGCAGCCGCTTGTGGCAGGAGGTGCACTCGATCAACGGGTCGGTGAAGGCGGCCACGTGGCCGGAGGCGACCCACACCTCGCGCGGCAGGATGACCGAGGAGTCCAGGCCGACGACGTCGTCGCGGGACCGCACCATGTACTGCCACCACTGGCGCTTGATGTTCTCCTTCAGCTCCACGCCCAGCGGCCCGTAGTCCCAGGCCGAACGAGTGCCGCCGTAGATCTCGCCGCAGGGGAAGACGAAGCCACGCCGCTTGGCGAGGTTGATAACGCGGTCGAGCGTCGAGGGAGTTGCTGCCACTGTGTTTCTCCGTAGGTCCTGTTATGTGCTCTCGTCAGCTGCCGTCCGCGCCCCGCACGCGGTCGCCCGGACGAACGGGCTCAGTCTAAGGGGCGTCACGGGTCGGATTTGACGCCCGCCCCACAAGTAACTGAGAATGGTTCCCATGAACGTTTCTTTGCGCCCGCGCCGCCGCCCGCGCGCCCGCCGCACCCTGGCCGCCCTCTCCACGGTCGCGCTCGGGCTCACGGGCCTGTCACTGACCGCCTGTTCCGCCGATTCCACCGACGACGACGCGGCCGGGGACACGCTGTCCGTGGCGGCATCCTTCTACCCGATCCAGTACCTGGCCGAGGCGATCGGCGGCGACAACGTGACCGTCACCTCCATCACGCCCACCAACGTGGAGCCCCACGACTACGAGCTCGCCCCCAAGGATGTCACCGCCCTGTCGAGCACTGACCTGGTCGCCTACGTTCCCGGATTCCAGCCCTCACTGGACGACGCCCTGGCAGAGGTCGCCGGCCCCACCGTCGTGGATCTGTCCGAGGCGGTCGACCTGGTCCCCCACGACGGCGTGGAGCACGACGACGAGGCCGACGACGCCCACGAGTCCACGCAAGCCGACGACGGCGCGGACGCGGCAACCACCGACCCGCACTTCTGGCTCGACCCGGTAAGAATGCGGTCGGCCGCCCAGGCGATCGAGACCGCCCTGGCGCAGGCCGACCCGGACCACGCGGCCGACTTCGAGGCCAACCTCGCAGCTCTTACCGAGACCCTTGACGGCCTGGACAACGACTACTCCACCGGGCTCGCCCAGTGTGAGCGCAGCACCTTCGTCACCTCCCACGCGGCCTTCGGCTACCTGGCCGAACGGTACGGACTGACCCAGGCGTCCGTATCCGGCGTCGACCCGGAGTCCGAGCCCAGCCCCGCCGAGCTCGCCACCGTCAAGCAGGTCGTGCAGGAGACCGGGACCACGACGATCTTCACCGAAGAACTGGTCTCCCCCAAGACCGCCGAGGCACTGGCGGCGGAGACCGGCGCCACTACCGCCGTGCTCAACCCGCTCGAGTCCGCACCCGAGTCCGGGGACTACGCTGACGCCATGTCCGCGAACCTGCAGGCGTTGCGCACCGCGCTGGCCTGCGAGTGAGTACGATTCCCATCATCGACATTCTTGACTCGACTTGCCTCAAAAGGACCCCATGACCCCAACCTCAGCGCCTGCGCGGGCGAGCATCCCACCGATCGAAGTGGCCGACGTCTCCGTGGTCCTCGGCTCCAGTCTGATCCTGGACGCCGTCGACCTGACCGTGCGCGGCGGCGAATCCGTCGCCCTGTTGGGCGCCAATGGCTCGGGCAAGTCCACGCTGGTCAAGACGATTCTCGGCCTGCTGCCGATCCGCTCGGGAGCGGTACACCTGTTCGGCCACGACGTCACCGACCGCCGCACGGTGCCCTGGGAACGGGTCGGATACGTACCGCAGCGGGTCGGGGTGGCCTCGGGTGTGCCGGCCACGGCACTGGAGGTGGTCCGCTCCGGGCTGCTCTCCCCCGGGCATCCCTTCGCCGACCGTGGTCGCACCGCCCGACAGCGGGCCCTGGAGGCCTTGGACGCCGTCGACCTGGCGGACCGGGCCCAGGACCACGTGCAGATCTTCTCCGGGGGCCAGTCCCAGCGCGTGCTGATCGCGCGGGCCCTGGTGCGCTCCCCCGAGCTGCTGCTGTTGGATGAGCCGCTGGCGGGCATCGACCGGGCCTCCCGGGAGGCACTGGCCACCACTCTGGCCGGTTTGCGCGCGCAGGGACTGACACTGTTGACCGTCCTGCACGAGATGGGCGAACTGGCCGACGTCGTCGAGCGGACTGTGGTCCTGGACGAGGGGCGGGTGGCATTCGACGGGCCGAAGCAGGCACTGGCCCACGATCACGCCCGTCACGACGAGCTCGGGCACGACCGCCTGGATGACTGTGAGCACGAGCACGCCCACGGCAGCACCGAGCCGGCCATTCACCACGCCCCGGTACTGACCACCTCCGTGCGTCAGGCGGGAGGCGTCAAATGAGCGCGCTCGCAGCAGCGCTGGGCGACATGCTCGCCAGCCCGCTCATGCAGCGGGCCTATATCGTCGCGGTGCTGGTCGGCCTGTCGGCCCCGGTGGTGGGCACCTACCTGGTGCAGCGGGGGCTGGCGCTGCTGGGCGACGGCATCGGCCACATCGCCCTGACCGGCGTGGCGCTGGGCTGGATCGCCGGGGCGGCCGCCAACGTCACCCCGCACGACGCCTGGGCGATCCCCGGGGCGATCGTCGCCTCCGTGCTCGGGGCGGTGCTGATCGAGGTGATTCGCGCCCGGGGGCGCACCCGCGGGGACGTGGCCCTGGCGATCCTGTTCTACGGCGGCATCGCCGGCGGCGTGATCCTCATCAAGCTGGCCGGGGGCACGACGACGAATCTGACCAGCTACCTGTTCGGCTCGATCGCCACCGTGTCGGCCTCGGACACTCGGTTCACGGTGGTGCTCGCCGTCATCGTGCTGGCCGTGGGGATCGGCCTGCGCGGGCCGCTGTTCGCGCTTTGTCACGATGAGGAGTTCGCGCGCTCGATCGGGCTGCCCACTGGGGTGTTGAACGTGACGGTCGCGGTGGTGGCGGCGCTGACCGTATCGGTGTCCATGCGCGTGGTCGGAGCACTGCTGGTGTCGGCGGTCATGATCGTGCCGGTGGCCATCGCCCAGCTGGTCTCCTACTCCTTCGGCCGCACCATGCACCTGGCCATGGCGATCGGCGTGGCCGCCTGCGTGATCGGGCTGACCATCACCTACTTCCTGGCGGCCTCGCCGGGCGCCATGATCGTGGTGCTGCTGGTGTGCACCTACGCCGTCGTCGCCCTGGTCAGCGGTCTGGTGCGCACCGTCCGCGCCAGGCGCGGGCGCCGTCCGGAGGCCGGTGACATGCGCGGCAGCATTGCCCAACGCAACCGCAGCGAGCAGGAGGTGCCCGCATGAGCATGAACACGTCCGCCGGTAACGGCAGTTCCCCACGCCACCGCGCCACCTGGCAGCGGGCCGCGGTGGCCGACATGCTGGCGCGCACCGACGAGTTCCGCTCCGCCCAGCAGATTCACGCGGCCTTGCAGGCGGAGGGCACGAAGGTGGGGTTGGCGACCGTCTACCGCAACCTGACCGCCATGGCCGAGGCCGGCGAGGTCGACCAGATCCGCAGCGCCGACGGCGAGGTCCTGTACCGGGAGTGCGAGCGGCCCGAGCACCACCACCACATCGTGTGCCGCTCGTGCGGGCGCACCGTGGAGGTGGCCGGCGGCGAGCTGGAGGAGTGGATTCGCCGGGTCTCCGCCGAGCAGGGCTATACGGACATGGAGCACACCGTGGAGTTCTTCGGCCTGTGCCCCGTCTGCTCGCGAGGTCGGTAGATCTTACCTACCGAGTTCGGTTGATCTTACGTGCCGAGGTCGGTTGAAGTGGCGTCGCCGGGTTCAGGACCGGGACGTCACCCGGTCAACGGCGCCGCCGAAGCGCCGCTCCCGGTGCGCGTAGGCCTCGCAGGCGCGCCACAGTTCGGTGCGGTCGAACTCGGGCCAGGGCAGGTCGGAGAAGTACAGTTCCGCGTAGGCCGAGGACCACATCAGGAAGTTGCTGGTGCGCTGCTCCCCGCCGGTGCGGATCAGCAGGTCCACATCCCGCATGTGCGGCGAGTACAGGTAGCGCTGCACGGTCTTCTCGTTGATCGACGCCGCCCGCAGCCGCCCGGCCTCCACGTCCTGGGCCATGGCGCGCGCGGCGTCGGCGATTTCGGCCCGGCCGCCGTAGTTCAGGCACATGTTCAGCACCATGGTGTCGTTGTCGGCGGTGATGCGCTCGGAGCGGCGCACCTCCTTGAGCACCGATTTCCACAGCCGCGGCTCGCGCCCCACCCAGTTCACGCGCACGCCCCAGGCCAGCAGGTCGTCGGTCTGGGCGCGCAGCACCGAGCGGGTGAAGCCCATGAGGAAGCGCACCTCCGCGGGTGAGCGCTTCCAGTTCTCGGTGGAGAAGGCGTACACGCTCAGCTCCTTGACCCCCAGTTCGACGGCGCCGGCGATCACGTCCATCATGGTCGACTCCCCCACCCGGTGGCCCTCGGTGCGGGGCAGGCCGCGCGCGTTGGCCCAGCGGCCGTTGCCGTCCATGACGCAGGCGACGTGTGCGGGCACGGCCGCCGGGTCGAGCGCCGGCGGGGTGAGCCCCCCGCGGTGGAGGGGGACGACGTCGAGTGGGCGCGGATCCGTGCCGGTCCCGTCGGCGGATGCTGAGCCTGTGGCGTCGGGCATGTCAGGCCCTTTCTACTAGGGAGAGGGAGCGCAGGCGCCGTTCCAGGTGCCAGGTCAGGTAGGCGGACACGCACCCGGACGCTTGGGCACGCTCGCGCGGGCTCGAGGCGTCGGCCAGCTCCCAGTTTCCCGAGAGCAGGGCACCGAGCAGCGCCATGGCGCCCGGTTCGACGTCGACGGCGCCGGCGGGTCGGCAGCCGGAGCAGACGGCGCCGCCGACCTGCACGTGGAAGGCGGTATGCGGGCCGGGGGCGCCGCAGCGGGCGCAGTCGTAGCAGGAGGGCGCCCAGCCGGCCAGGGCCAGGGCCCGCAGCAGATAGGAGTCGAGTACCAGACCGGGGGCGTGACGGCGTCGCGCCAGCGCGGACAGCGCGCCGTACAGCAGCAGGAACTGCTGGGGGGAGTCGCTGGTGCCCAGGTCGCCGTCGTCCTGCGTGAGGCGCTCGGCGGTCTCCGCCATGGTCTCGGCGCAGGTGAACATCGCGTAGTCGGCGGCGATGCTGCGGCCGAAGGGGGCGATGGTCTCCACCTGGGTGACCACGTCCAGGCTGCGGCCGGCGTGCAACTGCACGTCGATCATGGAGAAGGGCTCCAGACGCGCGCCGAAGCGGGAGGTGGTGCGGCGCACCCCCTTGGCGACGGCGCGCACCTGCCCGTGGGCGCGGGTGAGCATGACGATGATGCGGTCGGCCTCGCCCAGTTTGTAGGTGCGCAGGACGATGGCCTCGTCCCGGTAGAGCCTCTCCCCCAAACGGCGCCTCCGTCAGCGCATGGCGCGGTTGACGGCGGAGATCACGGCCTTGAAGGAGGCGGTGGTGATGGAGGGGTCGATGCCGACGCCCCACAGCACCTGGCCGCCGACCTCGCACTCGACGTAGCAGGCGGCGCGGGCGTCACGCCCCTCACTCAGGGCGTGCTCGGCGTAGTCGAGGATGCGCACCTCGATGCCGGTCTGCTCCAGGGCGGTGACGAATGCGTCCAGCGGGCCGGAGCCGGAGGCCGTGAGCAGCTTGCGCTCGTCGCCGTCGGAGATGGTGACGGTGAGGATGGACTCGTCGTCGCCGACTGCCGTAAGGGTCGCCCCCTTGAGGCTGTAGCGGCCCCAGGCGGGCAGGTCGGCGCCGGGGGCGGCCGCGGCCGGCAGGTACTCGTCGGCGAAGATCGACCACAGCTCGTCGGCGTCGACCTCGCCGCCGAAGGTGTCGGTGTGGTGCTGGACGATGTTGGAGAACTCGATCTGCAGACGACGGGGCAGGTCGAGGTTGTGGGTGGTGCGCAGCAGGTAGGACACCCCGCCCTTGCCGGACTGGGAGTTCACCCGCACCACGGCCTCGTAGGAGCGGCCGACGTCGTGCGGGTCGATGGGCAGGTAGGGCATGGACCAGGGCACGGCCACCTCGGCCTCGGCCTGGCTCATGCCCTCGGCGGTCTTGGCGGCGACCTTCTCGGCGCGGGCCGCGAAGCCCTTCTTGATGGCGTCCTGGTGGGAGCCGGAGAAGGAGGTGTAGACGAGCTCGCCGGCGTAGGGGGTACGCGGGGGCACGTCCATCTGAGTGGAGTGCTCGACGACGCGCCGCACCTCGTCGATGTCGGACAGGTCGAGCATGGGGTCGATGCCCTGGCTGAACAGGTTCAGCGCCAGGGTGACCAGGTCGACGTTGCCGGTACGCTCGCCGTGGCCGAACAGGCAGCCCTCCACGCGGTCCGCACCGGCGAGCATGCCCAGTTCGGCGGCGGCGATGCCGGAGCCGCGGTCGTTGTGGTTGTGGATGGACAGGCACACGGCGTCGCGGTGGGAGAGGTTGCGACTCATCCACTCGATCTGGTCGGCGTAAACGTTGGGGGTGGCGCGTTCGACGGTGGCGGGCAGGTTGAGGATGATTTCGCGGTCGTCCTCGGGCTGCCACACGCCCATGACGGCCTCACAGACCTCCAGGGAGTACTCGCGCTCGGTGTCCACGAAGATCTCCGGGGAGTACTCGTAGCCGAAGATGGTGTCGTCGGTGAGCACCTTCTCCGCCCGGGCCATGATCTGGCGGGTGCCGTCCACGGCGAGTTCGCGGATGTCGTCCTTGCCCATGCGGAAGACGACCTCGCGGAACAGTGGAGACAGGGCGTTGTACAGGTGGACGGTGGCGCGCGGGGCGCCGACACAGGCGTCCAGGGTGCGGTCGATCAGGTCCTCGCGGGACTGGGTCAGCACCGAGATGGTGACGTCCTCGGGGATGGCGTCGTCCTCCACCAGGGAGCGCACGAAGTCGTAGTCGGTCTGGGAGGCGGCGGGGAAGCCGACCTCGATCTCCTTGAAGCCCATGCGCACCAGCAGGTCGAAGATGGCGCGCTTGGCGGCGGGGCCCATGGGCTCGATGAGGGACTGGTTGCCGTCGCGCAGATCGGTGCTCAGCCAGCGGGGGGCGTGGGTGATGCGGTTGTTCGGCCAGGTGCGGTCCGGCAGGGAGGCGTCGACGGTGTCGAGGAACGGCCGGTACTTGGTGAAGGGCATGCCGGAGGGCTGCTGTGGGGCGGGGCGGGCGGTACGCATGGGTCTGGTTCTCCTGAGCAGGTGTGCTTGGTTCCCGGCACCGGTGCCCGGCGCGCCGGGGTGGCTGGCTACGCGAAGTAAGCCGCGGTCGGGGTGCCGGCCTGGTCAGGCCCCGCCGCGGCGACTAAGCAGGAGGTTCCGCTCCCGGACGGAGGTCGCGCGCACGGGGACACCGTACCGCGAATCCGCCGCTCCGCCACGCCAGGTCACAGTGTGGACGGCGCGACGACGGACGGATTTCGCGACTTGCAGCCACAGCAATCGTCATCAATACACGCATTATGTAGTAGGTCTGCTACGATCGATAGCGTACCTACCAGGAAGGAGCGGTTATGCCCCCTGCCCCACCCATAATCGCCGCCCGGGGTGTCGACTTCGCCTACGGCAAGAACCCCGTGCTGCACGACGTCAGCCTCACGGTCCAGCCCGGCGAGGTGGTCTGCCTGCTCGGCCCCAACGGCGTCGGCAAGACCACGTTGGTGGAGAACCTGCTCGGCTCACTGCGCCCGCACGCGGGCAGCGTCCGCGTATTCGACACCGATCCGCGCCGCGCAGGCGCCGCATTCTGGGCGCGGATCGGGCTGGTGCAGCAGAACTGGACCGATCACGCCAAGTGGCGGGTGAAGGATCAGCTGGAGTGGATCCGTTCCATGCAGTTGACCGCATCGGCGCGGGTGGCCACAATGGCCGAGGTGCTCGACGCCGTGGGCCTGGCCGACAAGTCCAACTCGCGTCTGTCCCGGCTCTCGGGAGGGCAGCGCCGCACGCTTGACTTCGCGGCGGCGCTGCTGGGGCGCCCGGAGCTGCTGATTCTTGATGAGCCGACGACGGGTCTGGACCCCGCCTCCAAGGCGCGCCTGCACGATCTGATTATGGAGCGCGTCGACGACCGCGCTACCGTGCTGATGACCACCCATGACCTTTCCGAGGCCGAGCGCCTGGCCTCGCGCGTGGTCATCATGGCGGCGGGACGGATTATCGCCGACGGCACCGTGGCCGAGCTGCGCGAGCGGATCAGCAGCGAGGCGGAGGTGACCTGGATGCAGGACGGCGTACGCCATGTGCATGCCACCTCCAACCCCGAGCGCTTTCTACAGAAGCTGGACCTGGACGCGATCAGCGGGTTGACGGTCACCCGCCCCACCTTGGAAGAGGCCTACCTCGCCCTGGTCTCCCAGCCCGCGGAGGACGAGCGAAGCAGCACAGATCACCTGGCCGTCCGGAGCGATCCGGCAACCACCCCTAGCACCAAGGAACCCAGGCCATGACCCCCACTCGATCTCTACCCCTGTCCGTACTACGCGCGGCGGCGCGTCAGGCCTATGGTGACCTGCGCCCGAACATCATGGGAGCCGGCGCGGCGTCAATTGTGCTTACCGTGGCCGCCATATTGGTCGTCTCCCGGATAAGCGACGGTCCGCTCCAAGGTTTCGGGTCTTCCAGCGCCTTCGGCACCATGCTCGCGGCCAGCTGCGTCGGCGGCTTCGCCAGTCTCATCATGATGCAGATAGGCGCGGAGACCTATACCGACCGCATCGGTGGCGCACTGCTGCGGGTGCGTATCCTCCCGCACGGACCGCTCACCTGGGCGATCGGCAAGACGCTTTCCACCGTGGTGCTGGTTTTCATCATGCAGGCGATGATCCTTCTGGGGACTGTCCTCTTGATTGATGTCGCTATGCCCGCCACCGGGACGGCGCTGCTCTGCCTGCTTATTGCCGCGCTGGCCTCGCTGGCGTGCGCGCCACTCGGGTTCTTCCTCAGCGTGTTCATCCGCGGCGTTTACAGTTACATGGTGAACATGGTGATCTGCCTCGCGCTGTTCTTGGCCGGTTGCTGCTACCCGACCTCCGCACTACCGGGCTGGGTACAGGGCATTCAAATGGTGCTGCCGACCTACTGGTCCGGGCACCTGACCCGCTGGGCGCTCGTGGGCGACCCGTCGTGGGAGATCGGTGGCAGCTTCCACCCGGCGTTGGGCTTCGGGGTGCTGCTGGCCTGGGTCGTCGTCGGCTTCGCGCTGGTGCCGCCGGTCATTCGCCGCAGCTTCCGCAAGGAGACGATCGGCGGCCTGAACCGCACCCAGTCAACGATCCGCTCGCAGACTGGGCTGTGAGATGTCCGGAGAGGTCGTTCACAACCGGATCGCCGTGCTGCGCGCGGACCGCAGGGTCAGCCGACGGGAGTTGGCGGAGGCGCTCGGCGTCCACTACCAGACGGTCGGCTATCTGGAGCGCGGCGAGTACGCCCCGTCGCTGTATCTGGCGCTGCGCATCGCCCGCTACTTCGACGTGCCCGTGGAATCGGTGTTCTCCCTGGAGGAGTTCCCGCCCCTAACCTGAGCCGAGGCGCTCCGGGCGCCCGCCCTCGCCGAAGCCGGTCGATGAGGCATTCAGCTGTTGGGCTAACCTCACCTGCGCCCCATGAGACTTGAGCTTTCATTGACCTCATGGCAACGCGCGAGGAGAACAGGGAGCGCATACGCGTCCTGTGGGAGTACATCAAGCCGCACCGGAAGGTGCTGGCCATCGGGGTCGTGCTCGGACTGGCGGGAACTGCCAGCTCGCTGGCCACCCCCATGGTGACCAAGTGGGTCCTGGACACCCTGGGAACGGGCGTCGACCTGCTGCAGCCGGTGGGGCTGCTGGTGGGTTTGTTCGTAGTGGGGGCGATTGCAAGCTTCGCGCAGTTCGTGGTGCTGGGGCAGTTGGCGGAGAACATCGTGTTGGATGCGCGCCGCTCCCTCATCAACCGGTTCTTCCGCGCCAAACTGCAGCAGGTACAGCGCATCCGTACCGGCGAACTGGTCACCCGCGTCACCAGCGACACGGTGCTGCTGCGGGAGGCGACCACCAGTTCCATCACTCAGCTGGTGGACGGAGCGGTGGCTCTGGTCGGCACCATCACACTCATGGTGGTCCTCGACGTGCCCCTGCTCATCGCCACGCTCATCACTCTCATGGTCATCGCCGTCCCCTTGATCGTCCTGATGCCCATGATCGGCGAGGCGGACAAGCGCGCCCAGGACTCGCTGGGCGAGCTCGGCGGCTCGCTCGAGTCGGGCATGCGCGCCCTGCGCACCGTCAAGGCCTCGCGCGCGGAGGACCGGGAAGTAGCCGCCTCGCAGGACCGGGCGCAGACCGCGGCCAAGTTCGCGGTCCGCTCGGTGTGGATCTCGGCCATGACCGGGGTAGTCGCCGGCGGCGGACTGCAGTTGGGGATCATCGCCATCCTCGGTTTCGGAGCCTGGCGGGTGAGTACCGGGGCACTGGCCGTCTCCACGCTCGTCGCGTTCCTGCTGTACGCCTTCAACCTCGTGACTCCGATCGGAAACCTGACCACGGCCTTCACCCAGCTGCAGTCCGGCATTGCGGCGGCCGGACGCATTCGTGAGACCCAGCATCTTGAGCTCGAGGATTTGCACGCGGTTCCGGGCGGCGCCGACGACGTCGCCAATGCGGAAGACTCGCCCCGGATCGCACTGCGAGACGTCGTCGCCCAGTACGCCGACGCGAAGCAGCCGGCCCTGAGCGGAGTGAGCCTGGAGATCCCCCGCACCGGCCACGTGGCCCTGGTGGGGCCCTCCGGTGCAGGCAAGACGACGGTGTTCTCCCTGCTCCTGCGCTTCCTTGAACCGACTTCCGGAAGCCTTGAGCTCGACGGCGTCCCCTACAACCGTCTCAGCATCGATCAGGTCCGCTCGCGGATCTCCTATGTGGAGCAGGAGACACCGGTCATTCCGGGCACCATCCGGGACAACGTTCACTACCGGCATCCGGACGCCGACGATACGGAGGTGTGGCAGGCGCTCGACGCAGTCGGCCTGGCGGACCGCGTGCGTCAGTTGCCCGAGGGAATCGACGCGCAGGTGGCCGCCACCAGCCTGTCCGGTGGGGAGAGGCAGCGGCTCGCCATTGCGCGCGCTCTGCTGCGTTCCCCCGACTTGGTACTCCTCGATGAGGCCACCGCCCAGTTGGACGGTATCAGCGAGGCCGCGATCCAAAGGGCGATCCTACGACTGGCGCAGGCGGGGACCGTGGTCACCATCGCCCACCGCCTATCCACCGTCATCGACGCCGACCGCATCATCGTCCTGGAGGACGGAAGGGTGCGCGATGAGGGCACGCACGCGGAACTGTTGGAGCGCGACGGTCTCTACCAGGAGTTCATCGCCGCCCTACGGATCGGGACGCCACGATAGGCGGTTTCACTTGGCCCTATGACCCGCCGGACCCGCCGACGACGCCGAAGACGTCCAGGTAGGCCCGCTCGGCGCCGCCGGCACGCACGTCCACGGTGGCGGCCACCAGCCCGTCCTTGAGCAGGACTACCCGCTCGCAGACCTCGTCGAGCACGCTGAGGATATGGCTGGACATCAGGGCGATGCCGCCGCCGTCCAGGTAGTCGGCCAGGGCGCGTCTGAACAGCAGCACGCCCTCCACATCGAGTCCGTTCAGCGGCTCGTCCAGCACCACCACTCGTGGGGAGCCGAGGAAGGCGCAGGCGATCCCCAGGCGCCGGGTCATCCCCTGCGACAGGTGGCGCACCTCGGTGTCGCCGAAGCTGGCGCAGCCGAAACGGGTCAGGTGCTCCCCCAGCGCGGCCTCGTCCACCTCCAGGCGGCGCATCGCGGCCTCGAAACGGCAGGCCTGCCGGGCGGTGAGCTGTGGGAACAGCCTGCTTTGCTCGGGCAGGAAGCCACACAGTTCAGCGGGCAGGCGACGGCCCAGGTGGCGGCCGTCCAGCCGGACGGTACCGGCCTGGAGGTCGCTCACCCCGCACAACGCGTCGAAGAGGGTGGTCTTGCCGGCACCATTGGGTCCGACAACGCCGAGCACCTCCCCCGCGCTTACCGTCAGGCTAACCGGCCCGGTGCCGCGACCTCCTCGGTAACGGCGCTGCGCGTCAATGACTTCGAGCACGAGTCCTCCTGCGAAGTAGGTGGGCGGCGGCCGGGAGCACCGCGAGGGGCAGACCCGGAACCAGTGCGAGCAGTGCCCCGCCCAGCTCCGCGGCGGGCAGCATCCGATGCCGCCGGGTGTAGGCGGTGGCCGCGTCGGCCAGCACAGCGGCCAGCAGGGGCAGATAGACCAGGCAGGCCACCACGGCGGCACCGTCGATACGAGCACCGGCCCAGACGCCGGACAGTATCGTCATCAGGCATTCGGCAAGCAGCAGCGGCAGCGTCAACGCGAGCTTGACTCGCCGCAGCTCCGCGTCGGCAACACCGTAGCGACTCCTGGCGAACCGGGCGGCAGCGGTGTCATCAACCTCCGACAGAACACAGATGACGGTCGCCGCCAGATAGGCGCCCGCCACATACACCCCCGCGGAGAGAGGTTGGTCCAGTCGCCCCAGCACGTACGCGATCAGCACGCCCTCGGCGGCTGCGGCAAGCACCGGCCACCGTGAGGCGGAGCGGAGGTAGGCGAAACCCAGCGCCGGGAGACGGCGCCGCAGCCGGGCTCCCAGCGGGAGGCGACACCGCAGCCGAGCGTTCGATGCCATTGGAGCGCCGCGCACCGCGCTAGTACGACGCACTCCCACGTTTTCCATGTCTGTCGTGTCGGTGCCACGTCCTGCGCCGGCTCTCGGCACGGGCAGTTCCCCCACGATATCGACACCCCGGAGCCGCTCCGCTGCCGCCGTCACCAGCGCCGTCGCCGCCGTCCACGCCGCCAACAGCAGCCCGAAGCGGCGCGCGTCGGACCAGCCCGGGAATTCCAGTGCGAGCATTCCGCACGCGGCTTCCAACGCCGTCAGCGGCAGGGACGCGAACGCGTACAGCATGAGGAAATCCGCCGACCCGAATCCGTAGTAGCGCAGCGCCCCACGTAGGGCGACATCGAGGTCCCGCAGCAGCGCCGAGGCGTTCGCCGCCGCGACCAACACCCCGAGACCCGCCACGGTCAGCGACCGGGCGAGGCTGCCGGTAACGGTTACCGCGCTCCGGGTGGCGGTCCAGACGAGCACGAACACCAGCGCGAGCGCGAACGAGCGCACCGACGGGGTCAATACCAGCCCCGGGCGGTGCAGCCGACACGCGACGGCGATCAAGTTCAGGGCTCTCACGGCCTGCCTTCACCCTCCCGATGACTCACACCAGCATGGGGAACAGGCCCCAGTAGGCGATCGCAACCAGCAACGTGGCCGCACCGATCACGACCGCCGAGAGCACCGCCGCCGCGGGGACGGTGAGCCAGCGGCCCTTCTCACCGCGCTCCTGGTTGGCCGCGTGGGCGGCGGCGCGCATGAGCCGGGCGCGGTAGGTCAGTTTGACCAGGATAACCACGGCTACCACCGCAACCAGCTGGACCACCACCCAGCCGCCGTAGGAGAACAGGTAGTTGGTGTGGTAGCTGGTGGCCAGGGACGCCACGCCGAGGATGTAGACGATGTACAGCGCCCAGGCGACGCTGACACTCACGCTCAGGGACACGGCCCAACGGCCGATCGGGTCCGGCAGGTGCAGGCCGCGCCGGCCCCGCAGCCGCGGCCCCTGTCCGAGCAGCCAGCCCAGCCCCGCCGCCACCATCAGTCCGAAGCCGATGACGAATGTGGCCAGCATGAGGTCTCCGGAGGCGTACCAGCGGGTGGAGGCGGGCCGCTGCGCCCAATAGGCCTGGGTGGGGGTGGCGCCGGCGACGTGCGGGACGGCGGCGGCCGTGTCGGGCAGGCCATTGACCCAGCGCGACAGGTCACGGGTGACCCCCGGGGCGAGAGAACCGTCGGTGGTGATGCCGAGCTTGAGACCGTGGTTGGCGCCGTCGTAGTAGCGGACGGTGAGCTGGTCGTTGTCGGCGGCCTGCAGTGCCTCCCACACGGTGCTGGGGCCCTGCACCAGGGGCATGGAGGCGTCGGCGGTGCCGTACATCATGAGGATGGGAACGGTGATGGTCTCCAGGTAGGACACGGAGTCGAAGTCGGCGTACTCGAAGCCGCCGCCGGGGATCTCCGCGCTGCCGAGCACGCGCGGAATCAGGTCGAGCATGGCCTGCGGCACGCCGACGTTGCGCATATAGCTGTCCACGGCCAGCGCGGCCTGCTCGCGCAGCCGCACCACGGGGGCGCTGGCCAGAATGAGGAAGGCGACGCGGTCGTCCTCCGCAGTCAGCACCACCCCGGGGATGGCGCCCTCGGACTCTCCGTAGATGCCGACGCCGCCGCTGTCCACGCCGTCCAGGGCGACCAGGTAGTCGAGACTGCGCTGGTAGTCGGCGGCCATGGACAGGTAGTCCCGGTCGGTTGCGGAGTAGTTCTCCATGGGTTTGGAGGGCACGAGCGTGGTGACGCCGGTGGAGGTGAGGGCCTCGGCCTGTTCGGTGAAACCCCAGATGGAGTGGGTGCCCGCGCCGTGCATGAAGACGACGCCGGGCGTGTCCTCCTCAACGCCTACGGGACGGCGTAGCAGTGCGGGCACCTCCTCGCCGTCGGCCTGGGTGATGGTGATGGTGGTGGTCTCCACCTCGTAGGTGCCGACGGCGGCGGTGGCAACGGTCCCGCCGATGCTGGTGTCGGTGGTGGATGGGGCCAGCGAGTCGGTCAGCGGCTGGGGGTTCCAGCGGGGACCGGCGAAGGTGCCGATCAGGCTGAGGCCGAGGACGGCGACCACCACGCCGCCGATGGTGCGGTGGTCGGTGGAGACCGCGAGCACGAGGGCGCCCAGACCGACGGTCAGCATGATTTCCCAGATCTCCCGGCCGCCGGTGCCGAGCCACCCGAGGAGCACCGCTACACCGACGGCGGCCGCCAGCACGATCAGAGTGCGGCGCCGCTCGGTGCGCCACAGCCGGGACAGCAGCGCCCAGGCGCGGCGGGGAAATTCACGCAGCCATGCCCAGCCGGAGCGCAGTTCGGCGGCGGTGATGCGTGCGGGCTGGGCTTTGGGGCGGGCCCGACGCGGCGAGACCGGCCGGGTGCGTCTCCGGCGCGGCGACGCGGTTTTGGGGCGCGGAGCCGCACCCCCGCCGGATCGGTCGTCGGGTGGTTGGGACAGCGGGGACATGGGCGGGTGGGCCTTCAGAATCCGAGCCTGGCGAGGGCCTTCGGATCGGACTGCCAGTCCTTGACGGTGCGCACGTGCAGGTCGAGGTAGACCTTGCGGCCCAGCAGCTCCTGGATGCCGCGGCGGGCCTCGGAGCCGATGGCCTTGAGGTTGGCGCCGCCCCGACCGATCACAATGGCCTTCTGGGAGTCGCGCTCCACCAGCAGACTGACGCGCACCTGCAGCCGGTTGCCGGTGCCCTTGACGCGGCCCGCGTCCTGGGTCTTGGGGTCAACGATCTCGTCGACGACGACGGCCAGGGAGTGCGGCAGCTCGTCACGCAGCCGCTCCAGGGCGGCCTCGCGAACGAGCTCGCCGACCATGACGGCCTGGGGCTCGTCGGTGACGGAGTCGGTGGGGTACAGCGGCGGGGATGCCGGCAGGTGGGAGGTGAGGACTTCCTCCAGGACGTCGACCTGGTCCCCCTTGAGTGCGGAGACGGGCACGATGTCCGCCCACTGTCCGAGCTGGTCGACGGCGAGCAGCTGCTCGGCCAGCTTGGCGCGGGAGACGGTGTCGGTTTTGGTGACGACGGCGACGACGGGCTTGCCCAGGTCGGCCAGTTCCCGGGCGATGAGCCGGTCGCCGGGGCCGATCTTGTCGCCGGCGGGTATGCAGAAGGCGATCACGTCCACGCCCGTGAGCGTGTCGCGAACGAGGTCGTTCAGGCGTTGGCCGAGCAGGGTGCGGGGGCGGTGGAAGCCGGGGGTGTCCACCAGCACCAGCTGGGAGTCGGGCCGGCTGACGACGCCGCGCACGTTGTGGCGGGTGGTTTCGGGGCGGCCTGAGGTGATGGCGATCTTTTGGCCCACCAGCGCGTTGGTCAGGGTGGACTTGCCGGTGTTGGGGCGGCCGAGCAGGCAGACGAAGCCGGCGCGGAAGTCCTCCGGGTAGTCGGGGACGGTTATGGATGCGCGGGTGGGGTCGTCCGCGTCCGGTTCGTCGGGCAAGATGGGGAAGCCGTCGGCGTCGGTGGCACTGGTCATCGGGGGTCCTAGGTCCTCAGTCGTCGTTGGGGTTGTCGCCGTCGTCGGCGTGATCGTTGGGGGAAGCAGCGGCCGCGGGGCCGTCGGGCGGCGCGGGCGGCCCGACGGCGTCGATGCGGGAGGCTAGCAGGGTGGCGACCTGGCGGCGTCTACCGGTGGCCTCCTCGGCCACCAGGCGGATGCCCTGCACGTCGCCGCTGGCCCCGGGCAGTGGTACCCGGCCGATGGCCTTGGTGAGCAGGCCGCCGGCGGTGTCGACGTCGTCGTCCTCGATCTCCAGGTCGAAGAGCTCGCCGAGGGCGTCCAGGCCCAGGCGCACGGGCACGCGGAAGGTGCCATCGCCGAGGTCCTCGGCCACGGGCTCGGCGTGGTCGTGCTCGTCGGTGAGTTCCCCCACGACCTCCTCCAGCAGATCCTCCATGGTGACCAGGCCGGCGATGCCGCCGTACTCGTCCACCGCCAGGGCGATGTGGAAGTGCCCCAGCTGCATCTCGCGCAGCAGGTCGTCGGCGAGCTTGGTCTCGGGCACGTACACGGCCTCACGCACGAAGGACACCACCGGCCGCTCCCCGTGCTCGGGGTGGTCGGACAGGCGCCGCAGCACGTCCTTGAGGTAGAGGATGCCGCGCACGTCGTCGGCGTCCTCCCCGATCACGGGCACGCGCGAGTAGCCGGAGCGGACGAACAGGCGCATGGCGGCGGAGGCGGGCTTGTCCTCGTCAATGGTGACCATGTCGGTACGGGGGACCATGACCTCACGTACGAGCGTCTGGCCGAGCTCGACCACGCTACGCAGCATCTCGCGGTCCTCATCCTCGATGGTCTCCGAGTCGCCGATCTCGTCGATCATCTCGCGCAGGTCCTCGGTCACCTCGGCGCGAGCCTCGGCGTCGGTGCGGGTGGAGGCGCGGCCGAAGCGGGACTGGAACCAGCGCCAGGGCGCCCCCAGAGCGTCGACCCGCTCCAGAATGCCGGCCAGTGCCAGGAGCGTGCCGGCGGGGTTGCGGCGGCCGGCCGAGCGCGGGGACACGCCCACGAGCAAACCCAGCAGCACCAGGCTGACGGCCACGGCGACGAGGAGCGCCTGCCACCACTGCTCGAAGCGCCCGGCCACGCCCAGGGTGACCAGGACCGCCACCAGCATGTCGACGCCGGCGCGCAGGACGGCGAGGGTTCCCAGCACCTGCTCGCGCTTAGCGGTCAGGGCGGCCACGCGGCCGGCCCCGCGGCGGCCGTCCTCGACCAGGTCCTCGGCGGCGGCCCGGGTCATGCGGCTCAGCGCCCCCTCCCCCGCCGAGAGCACCATCCCGAAGCCGAGCACGACCACCGCCACGAACAGCAGCGGGGCGGTGGGGGCGGCGGTCACTTGCCGCGCTCCGCCAGGAAGGTCAGCAGTAGGGTGCGCTGGAGGGCGAACATCTCCTCCTTCTCCTCCGGCTCGGCGTGGTCGTAGCCGAGTAGGTGCAAGATGCCGTGCACGGTCAGCAGCAGCATCTCCTCCACGGCGCTGTGGCCCGCCTCGAGCGCCTGCTTCGCGGCCACCTGCGGGCACAGCACCACGTCGCCCAGGGTGCCGGGCGGCGTCTCATTCTCCGCGGTGCCGGGGCGCAGCTCATCCATGGGGAAGCTCATCACGTCCGTGGGGCCCTCCAGGTCAAGCCAGCGCTCGTGCAGCTCGGCCATGGGCTCGGGCTCGATGAACAGGATGTTCAGCTCTGCCATGGGGCTCACGTGCATGGCGGCCAGCACGTAGTCGGCCAGGGCGGTGAACTCGGTGGCGTCGATGGGGGTGGTGGTCTCGTTGATGACCTCGGTGGTCATGGGCGGTTCCTGTCTCGGAATTCGGAGGGGGTTCGGCGGCGGGCGCCGCCACGTTGGGGGGCCGGCTCGCCGCCGCGGCCGGGGCGACCGGCCGGTTCGGCGCGCTCGGCGTCATAGCGGGCGTAGGCGTCGACGATCTGGCCGACCAGCCGGTGCCGCACCACGTCGGCGGCGGTCAGCTCGCAGAAGCTGATGTCCTCCAGGCCGTCGAGGATGCGGCGCACCACCCGCAGCCCGGAGGGGCGCCCACCGGGCAGGTCGATCTGGGAGATGTCTCCGGTGATCACCATCTTGGAGCCGAAGCCGAGGCGGGTGAGGAACATCTTCATCTGCTCGGGGCTGGTGTTCTGGGCCTCGTCCAGGATGATGAAGGCGTCATTCAGGGTGCGCCCGCGCATGTAGGCCAGCGGGGCCACCTCGATGGTGCCGGCGGCGATCAGCTGCGGCAGGGCCTCGGCGTCGAGCATGTCATGCAGGGCGTCGTACAGGGGCCGCAGATAGGGGTCGATCTTGTCGGTGAGGGTGCCGGGCAGGAAGCCGAGGTTCTCCCCCGCCTCCACGGCCGGGCGGGTGAGGATGATGCGGGAGACCTGCTTGCGGGCGAGGGCATCGACGGCCTTGGCCATGGCCAGGTAGGTCTTGCCGGTGCCGGCCGGGCCGATGCCGAAGGTGATGGTGGAGTTCTCGATGGCGTCGGTATAGGCCTTCTGACCGAGTGACTTGGGGCGGATGGAGCGGCCGTGGGTGGTCAGTACCTCGTCGGTGAGGACCTCGGCGGGGCGGGCGGAGGCGTCCAGCAGGCCGATGGCGCGGTCGACGGCGTCGGCGGTCAGGGGAGTACCGGCGCGGGCGATGTCGATCAGTTCGGACAGCAGGACGATCACGACGTCGACGCGGGCGGCGGGGCCGGTGACGGTGACGGTGGTGCCGCGCACGTACACGGACACGTCGGGGAAGCCGCGTTCGACGGCGCGCAGCACCTCGTCGCGGGCGCCGAGCAGGGCGACGGGGGCGAGGTCATCGGGCAGGGTCAGGGTGCGCGTGACGTCGGCCGGGGCGGCACCGGCCGCATTGGCGGGTGTGCTGGTTGTACCAGCTGAGGCGGAGGTGGTCGCCGCGGTCGCGGCTACTGGTGTGATGGGCGAATTCGTCATCTTGAAGCCCATGCTACCGGCCGGACCCGGACGGTACAGGCCGCGTTCGCGCTGAACGGTGTCATCCCCACCACCGAGGTCGGTTGATCTTACGTGCCGAGGTCGGTTGATCTTACGTGCCGAGGTCGGTTGTTGTGGCGCACCCAACGGCTCGGCCCGGATCCGCTAGGGTTGCTCCGTCGCTCAGCGGCAGTGATGCCCACGGTCGGGAGGTGCGAAGCGAGTGGTGATTTGGTGAGTAGCGATCTCCGCGCGCACGAGTATGTGAGGGGCAGGATGTAAGCGATGACCGAACTTCTAACTCTCGGACCCGAAGGCCGAGTCGTCATTAATGAAGGAAAGACGCTTGAGCTCAAGCGCGATCTGTCTTCACCCGACGGGCCACTGCGGACGATTGTTGCCTTCGCGAACTCCGCGGGCGGGCGGCTGGTCATCGGAGTCGCGGACGATGGCACGGTGGTTGGCGTCGAGGACCCGCTCGCCGAGGAGGAGCGCATCGCCAGCCTCATTGATGACCGGATCTCACCTCAGTTGGTCCCCGCGATCGATCTGGTGACGCTGGCAGACAAGACGGTGCTCGTTGTTGACGTGCCGCTCAGTACTCGCCGACCTCACTACATCACCCACCAGGGCGCCGAGGCCGGCGTCTACGTGCGCCTCGGCTCCACCACTCGGCAGGCGGACCCGGCGCTGGTGGCCGAGCTTGAACGCAACGCCAGCGGTATCGCCTTCGAAGACCTTCCCGAACCGCGCGCCACACTGGAAGACCTGGATCTGCAGGTCCTTTCCGATCTGCGCGGACGCGACACGTCCGTCGACGACCTCCTGGCACTCGGTCTCGCTGCCAAACAGGGTGACCAGATCGTCCCCACCAATGCGGGCGTCCTCGCCGCCTGCCCCGACCCTACGCGCTTCCTGCCCTCCGCCTGGGTCCAGTGCGGGCGCCTGCGCGGCCCGCACGGCACCGACATCTTCGACCAGACCGAGATCCATGGCCCCATGGCGCTGGCCGTCGACCCCGCCGTGGACTTCCTACTCAAGCACGCCTACAAGACCGCGGTCTTCGGCGAGGTCCGGCGCCGGGATGTCTACTCGATCCCCATCGAGCCGATCCGCGAAGTGATCGTCAACGCCCTCGTCCACGCCTCCTACACAGAACGCGGAACCCCCATCCGCATCGGCTTCTACGACGACCGCATCCAGGTTGACAGCCCCGGCCTGCTGCTGCCGGGCATGACCATCGACTCTATGCGGCGTGTGTCCCGCCTGCGTAACCCCGCCCTCGCGCGTATCTTCCGCGAGGCCGGGATCATGGAACAGTGGGGTACCGGTGTCCAGCGCGTCTTCGAGCAGGTGGCCGAGGCCGGTCTGCCCGAGCCCGTTATTGAGGAGGTCCAGGACCGCGTACGGGTCATCATCCAGATCCCCAGCCATGACCCGCGGCATGCGGCCGCCGCACACGCCGGATCGCACGAAGTACGCAGTGCCCACGAGCCGGAGACTGAGGACCAGATCAGCTCAGAACATGCCTACACACATAGCAATGACGATAGATATGACGGTAGGTATGATGTGGCAATGATGCGCGCGGCAGCGAATGGGCCGGTTCACCGGAACACGCTCCTGGAAGCCGCTGGCCTTAGGCCCCTGTCACAGAACTACGCGCGGCACGTCGTTCCACTGCTGAATCGTGGGCTGATCGCCATGACCCTGCCGGACAAGCCCCGCAGCAAAGCGCAGAGATACGTTCTGACGGATAAGGGCCGCGCCTACCTGCGCACCCTTACGGGAGATGCCGAATGAATGCCATGTCGGCCGTCCGACGCCGCGAGCACTTCGAGCTCGACCGGCGCCAGCAGTACTTCCGGCAGGTCAGGGAGTTCACGATCGCCTACATGCGCAAGCAATAGCCGGCCGCCCGCGCCTGCCTTCCCCCACGCCGCCCTCACCGCACCCGCCGCGGCACGGTCAGGGCGGCTACCGCGAGGATCGCCACCCCCACCCCGGCCACCAGCCCCAGGTCGGCGGCGAAGGCGGTGGTCGGCGCGGTGCTCGTGCTCAGCTCGCCGACGGCGTCGACGGCCCAGCTCATGGGCAGCACGTTGCTGCACAGCTCCAGCACGCGCGGCAGCTGGTCGCGGGCCACCAGCAGCCCGCACAGGAAGATCTGCGGGCCGATGATCACGGGGAAGAACTGGACGGCCTGGAACTCGGTGCGGGCGAAGGCGGATACGAACAGCCCCAGCGCCACGCCGAGGAAGCCGTCGACCAGCGCGGTGAGGATCACCCACGCCCAGGGGGCGGTGATCTGCACCCCCAGGCACCAGGCGGCCACCGCGCACAGCAGCAGCGACTGCCCCACGGCGGTGGCGGTGAAGGCGGCGGCATAGCCGAGCAGCAGGTCGGCGCGGTGCAGCGGAGTGGTCCACAGCCGCTCCAGGGTGCCGGAGCCGCGCTCACGCAGCATGGTGACGCTGGTGACCAGGAACATCACCAGCATCGGCAGGATCGCCATCATGGCCACGGCGATCCGGTTGAACAGCTGCTCGCCGTGCGGATAGTCGTAGTAGACGAAGTACAGCAGGGTCAGCAGCGCGGCGGGCACCACCATGATCAGTCCGAGGGTGCGCCGGTCGGCGGCCAGCTGCGCCAGCACCCGGCGCACGGTAGCGGCGAAGGTGCGCGCGTTCATCACTGTCCCTCCCCCTGCTCCGTTCGCCCCGCATGCCGGACGACGTCGAGGAAGGCCGCGTCGAGGGTGTCGGCGCCCGTGCGCTCCAGCAGCTCGCCCGCAGTCGTGGAGGCCAGGAAGCGGCCGGAGCGCATGAGCAGCACGCGATCGCAGTGGAAGGCCTCATCCATGACGTGGCTGGAGATCAGCAGGGTGGCGCCCGCATCGGCCAGTTCCCGGAAGGTGGCCCACAGCCCCTCCCGGGTCAGCGGGTCCAGGCCGACCGTCGGCTCATCCAGTACCAGCAGTTCCGGGCCGGCCACCAGGGCGCAGGCGAGCGAAACCCGTCCGGTCTCACCGCCGGAAAACGTACTCACGCGCCGGTCGGCAAGCTCGGTCAGCCCCACCGTGTCCAGCACCTCGTCGATGTCGCGGGCGCGCGCCCCGGCCAGCGCGGCGAAGTAGCGCAGGTTCTGGCGGGCGGTCAGGTCCTTGTACACGGCCGCCGCCTGGGTGACGTATCCGATCCGGCCGCGCACGGCGGGCGTGCCCGGCCGCTCCCCCAGGACCCTCACCACGCCGTCGTAGCACTGCACCCCGACGAGTACCCGCATCAGGGTGGTCTTACCACAGCCGGACGGCCCCAGCAGGCCTGTGATGGAGCCGGGACGCAGGTCCAGGTCCAGGCCGTGGAGGATCTCGGTGCCGCCGCGGCTCACCCGCAGTCCGCGCACGTGTACCGCACTGCCGACAGCCTCCGCGACGGCCGGATCGGCATGACCGACGACAGCACCCAAGCCATTTTTCATCATGCGATGAATATAGGGGGCACGGCAGCGGTCCGGCAAGGACTGCGGACTACTCCTCGGGTTCTTCCATGGTCTTGAAGGCCCCGGCATCCTCGACCGGGACATCGTGCGCGTCGCCGAGGTCACCGGTCAGGTAGCGCTGGATCACCGGACCCACGGCGGCCGCGAGCTCCTCCGGGCTTGCGGCGGATACGGCGTCGAGGCGGGCGATCCAGCGCGTCATGCCCAACCCGACCAGGTGTCCCGCGATCAGCTGGGACCGCAGCCGGACCCGATCGGGAGCCACACGTTCGACCAGCGGAGTCACCAGGGCGCCCACCACGAGCTCCCGTATGCGGGCGACAACGCCCTCGTGAGCCAGCGCCGCGCGCACCACCGCGGCGAAGCGGTCCGCCCCCATGCGGTCCCACTGGGTCACGAACAGGCGCACCAAGGCGGTTCCCTGCCGAGAGGCGGGCAGGCGCCGGACGTCGTCCAGAACGGCCGGATCCATGACGGGCCCGTCCGGCCCGTCATAGACGGCCTCCACGAACAGGTGCGAGCGCTCCGGGAAGTAGTGGTGCACCAGGGCGGGGTCGACGCCGGCCGCCCGGGCGATGCCTCGCAGCGAGGCGTTGTAGCCGTCGCGGGCGAAGGCGGCGCGGGCCGCCTCTAGAATCGCCTGCCGGGCGTCCGGGCTCCCGGCCCGCCTACGCCCTCGCGTGCCCATCTCGCCCCTCCTGCGCAACTATTGACGAGTCGAAGGATACGTGCGGTGTCCTCATTACCGCCGGACTTTAGGAGGCCGCCGCCACCGCCGACCCGGCCACGTCGCACACGAGCTTGCCGGCCTGGTGCCCCCGAGCCAGTTGGGCGTAGGCGGCGGGCACCGCGTCAAGCGGCACCGTCTCGGCCACGCGGGCGTCGAGCCGCCCGGCGGCGACCAGTTCCAGCATCTCGGTGAGCATGGTCGCCAGGTCCGCGCGGTCGCGGGCGGTGCCCGCGGAGTAGGCGGCGCCGAGGGAGACCTCGTGGATCGAGGGCGAGATCGTGAATCCCGGCATGGCAGACAGATCGGGGCACCCACCGATGAACGCCAGGGCGCCGTTGAAGGCGAGCGCGCCCAGATTCGCGGTGGCGGAGGCGCCGTCGAGCGTGTCGAGCACGGCGTCTACGCCACGCCCCTGCGGAGTGAGGGCGCGGGCCGCCGCGGCGACGGCGTCGGGATCGCCGGCGGCGCGGTAGTCGATGACCTCGTCGGCGCCGAGGGCGCGGACGGCCCGCACCTTATCGGTCGAGGCGGTGGCGACGACGCGGGCGCCCAGGTGGTGGGCGATCTGCACGGCGTAGCCGCCCACTCCCCCGGCCCCGGCGGTGATGAGAATGGTCTGCCCGGCGGCCAGGCGCAGGCGGCGGGTGAGGGCGTGGTAGGCGGTCATGCCGGCGCAGGGCAGGGCGGCGGCGTCGGTGGCGGAGACCGCGTCCGGCAGGTGCGCCAGTGCGAGGGCGTCGACGACGACGTACTGGGCCAGGCCGCCGGGGCGCCGCAGGTCGTGGTGCAGGGCGACCGTGTCGCCGACGGCGAGATCGGGGCGCAGCGCGGTGGCGCCGTCCTCGGCGGGAGTGGCAACGCCGGGTCCGAGGGCGTCGACGGTGCCGGCCACGTCGAGGCCGAGCACGTGGGGCCAGGTCCAGGCCGGGTTGCCGCCGCGAGCGACCTTCCAGTCCACGGGGTTCAGGGAGCAGGCCTCCACGCGCAGCCGGACCTGGCCGTGACCGGGCTCGGGGAAGGGCAGCCGCCCCAGGCGCATGGCTGCGGAGAGCTCGTCGGGCCCGGCCGGCCGGTCGAGCAGCAGGGCGGTCATGGTGTCGGGCACGGTCTCCTCCTGGACGTCCGGCGGCAAGCAAGGTCAATATGCGGGCCGCCCGGGCGCGCCCGCCCCGCCGCCTGCACGGTCCGCCGACATCGTATCGCCGCGCCTGCAGACCGCTCCCGGCAGAGGGCAGCAATGCGCCCGAATTCGTGTCGTACCCCTGGCGGACACTTGAGTCGAAAGGAACCGCCTGCAACACCTCTTGACTACTTGCCGAAAGGGGGATTGAATAATGAAGCGCAGAGATCTCATCCGGCAGTTGGAGGAGGTCGCCCGTCAGAAGGGACAGAAGCTTGTACTCACCGAGGGCGGAAGGCACACCAAGGCAACCATAGGGACGTGGAGCGAGCCCATCCCCCGCCACCGGGAGATCAACGAGATGACCGCACGGGCAATCTTACGGAGGAGCAAACGATGACCAGAATTGAAGCCATGGCACTTTACTGCGAGGGTTGGTGGGCGATCGACTTCACCCTTGAAGGCCACGAGTACTCCACCCAGGCGCGACGTCTCGATGAAGTCGTCCCGATGGTCACCGATGCCGCCGTCCTCATGACGGGGCGCCCCACAGACGACTTCGAGGTGCACTACACGGTACGCAACGCGAACTACGTAGACGCCGTAGAACAGTACAAGGCAGCAGCGCAAGCATCCACAAAAGCCAGTGCGGCCGCGGCAGCCGCCTCACGCCGCGCCGTCACCCTGTTGCGCGCCGACGGCCTACCGCTACGCGACATCGCCACCCTTATGGGAGTCACCACCCAGCGGGTCTCACAACTGGCCCGAAGCTGAAGCCACCCGCTCCCGCGAGCCCAGCGCAACTGCCATGCCGCGCGCAGATCGCTCCCGGCAGAGGCCAGCAATGCGCCCGAATTCGTGTCAGTGGGGCGTGCGATCTTGTACGCATGATGCCTCAACGAATCAGTACCGCAACGGTATGGCGGAGCGCGCCGCGTGGTGCACTCTTGACCAACCAAACTCGTCAACGTAAGGTTGACGGATGAGGGTTACTCGGTCGGCCCTCAAACACGGTGTCTCAGCCGATGACGTCGTCCACGCCTGGGAGAACGCGTTGCGATTGGTCGAGTACGAGTATGACGGGGAGGAACGATTACTCGTGATTGGTCCAGCATTGGATTCGAGTCTGCTCGAGTTGGTCGCTGTTCCCTCAGCCGCACCTGCTCGCATAATCCATGCAGACCGTCTACGGCCGAAGTTCTACGTCTTTCTGAAGTGATTCCCATGCAGCGAACAACTACGACTACGACCAGTTCTCCGGATACCGGCCTGCAGTCTCTCGACCCGGCACGCACGCCATCACGCGACGCCACGCACTTCCGGCGCATCATCGCCGTGAAAAAACACGTGATCGATGCGGAACAAGACCTGGCTCACGCCGTCGCCGACGCTCGTGCGGCCGGTGAGTCATGGACAGTGATAGGCGCCGCCCTCGGCGTCTCGAAGCAGGCCGCGCACAAGCGCTTCGGCCACTCATCCCCCCGCTGAAGACCCGTCTCAGCCCCACAGGCCGGTGCGCTGGGCGAGGACCGCGAGCGCGACCGGTCCGGCCGATGCCGTGCGCAGCACATGCGGCCCCAGGCGCACGGCGCGTGCCCCGGCGTCCTCCAGCGCCTCCACCTCCGTGTCGCTGATGCCGCCTTCGGGCCCGACGACGACGGCCAGCACCGGCGCCTCTCCCGCACCACCGGCACCCTCCCGAGGGTCGCCTTCGGTTGTACCAGCCCCCTCCGACGCTCCCGCACCCGCCCGCGTCTCCGGCAGCGCCGCGTCGCCGATCGGCTTGGTCGCCTCCTCGTGCAGTACCAGCACCGTCCCGCCGGCCTCGCACACCTGTCGCACCCACCCGGACAGCTCGGCGGTGGTGAGCAGCTCCGCGATCTCGGGCACGCGTGCCCGCCGCGACTGCTTGGCGGCCTCGCGGGCGGCGGCCTGCCAGCGCTGGCGCCCGCGGGTCGCCTTCACGCCGCGCCACACCGCAACGCAGCGCTCGGCCCACCAGGGCACCACCAGATCCGCACCCACCTCGGTGGCGGTCTCGATCGCCTGCTCGTCGCGCCCGCCCTTGGCCAGCGCCTGCACCAGCACCAGTTTCAGCCCCGCGTCGGGCTCCTGGATCCGCTGCACGACCTGCACGCCCAGGCGCTCCCGCCGTCCACCGTCGGCGGCCGCGTCGGTCACCTCGCACACCAGGCGCAGGCCCCGTCCGTCCACCAGGTCGACCCGCTCTCCCGGATGCAGGCGCCGCACGGAGACCGCGTGATGCGCCTCCGGACCGGTCAGTGTGAGTCGGGCCCCGGGCGTGGCGGTGGTGGCCGCCCCGGTGGGTTCGAGCGTTTCGGGTGTGATGAGGAAGACGGGTGCAGTCACACTTACAGGGTACGGTTCCGGACGGGTCAGTGCCGCGGTGCTAGCGTCACGGAACATGACCGATCCGTCGTCCCTCCCGTCCCCCCAACCGTCCACCGCACCGCCTGCCGCCGGCTCCGAACCCGCCGCGCAGCCGTCCAGCGCCCCCACGGCCACCACCGTGGAGGACTTCCGCCGCAACCTGGCCGCCGTGCGCGCCCGCATCGACGCCGCCGCCCGTGCCGCCGGCCGGGACCCCGCCGAGATTCGGCTGCTGCCGGTGTCCAAGACGGTGCCGGAGGAGCGCCTGCGGGCCGCCTGGGCCGCCGGCATCACTCAAATGGGTGAGAACAAGGTGCAGGAGGCCAAGCGGAAGGCGGCGAACCTGGCCGACCTGGGCATCCACTGGGCGCTGATCGGCCACCTGCAGACCAACAAGGCCAAGGACGTGGCGGCCTTCGCCGACGAGTTCCAGGCCCTGGACTCCCTGCGCGTGGCCGAGGCCCTGGATCGGCGGCTGCAGGCGGCCGGGCGCGGCCTGGACGTGTACGTGCAGGTCAACTCCTCCGGAGAGGCCTCCAAGTTCGGCCTGGAGCCGGACGCCGTCGCCGACTTCCTGGCGGCCCTGCCGGCCTACTCGGCGCTGCGGGTGCGCGGCCTGATGACGCTGGCCGCCCACACCGACGACGCCGACCGCATCCGCGAGTGCTTCCGCATCATGCGCACCCTGCGCGACGCCGGGCTGCAAGCGGGCACGGTCGGCGATGGGCAACTGTCCATGGGCATGAGCGGTGACTTCGAGCTGGCCATTGCGGGCGGTTCCACGTGTGTGCGCGTGGGGCAGGCGATCTTCGGTGCGCGCCCCACCCCGGATTCGCTGTACTGGCCCGCCAACGGCGCCGAGTAGCCCGATGCGGGCGGCCCGGGAGGCGCCGCCCGCATCGCGTCCGTGTCGGCAGACCCGTCAGCGGCCGGACAGCTTCTCCTTCAGCTTGCCCATCATGGACTCGTCCTTGGGGGCGGCGTAGCCGTCCTCACCGCGCAGGGAGGCCAGCTCCGTCAGCAGCTCGCGCTGCCGGTCGTTCAGGCGGGTGGGGGTCTCCACCACGATCTGCACGCGCAGGTCGCCGCGGCCGGGGCGGCGCAACCGCCCCACGCCGAGGCCGGACAGGACGATCTCGTCCCCGCCCTGGGTGCCGGCGCGCACGGAGACATTGCGCTCGCCGTCGAAGGTCTCCAGCGGGAAGGAGGCGCCGAGGGCGGCGGCGGTCATGGGCACGCGCAGCTCGGTGTACAGGTCGTCGCCCTCGCGGGTGAAGGCCTCGTGCTCCCTCTCGTGGATCTCCACGTACAGGTCGCCGTTGGGGCCGCCGGCGGGCCCGGCCTCGCCGCGCCCGCCCATGCGGATGCGGGTTCCGGTTGACACGCCGGCGGGAATGTTGATGTCGATCGGGGTGCGCACGTGCTTGCGGCCCTCACCGTCGCAGTCCTTGCAGGGGGAGGCGATGACGGTGCCGTACCCCTGGCAGCGCGGGCAGGGCATGGAGGTGACCACGTTGCCGAGCAGGGAGCGCTGCATGCGCTGGACCGAGCCCTGGCCGTTGCACTCGGCACAGGTGACCGGCGAGGTGCCGGGGGCGCAGCAGGACCCGTTGCACGTGTCGCACACGACGTAGGTGTCCATGGTGACGGTCTTGGTGGCGCCGAAGACGACGTCGGCCAGGTCCACGTCCACGGCCAGTAGCGAATCCTGGCCCCGGCGGGTGCGGGACGCCGGGCCGCGGGAGGCTGCGCCGCCGAAGAAGGCCTGCTGGAACAAGTCGGAGAAGCTGCCGAAGTCACCGGTGAAGCCACCGCCGAAGCCGTTGTTGCCGTGCAGGGCGTCCTCACCGCCCAGGTCGTACATCTTCCGCTTCTCGGAGTCGGACAGGACCTCGTAGGCGGCGGAGACCTTCTTGAACTCGTCCTCGTGCCCCGGGCCGGCGACGTCGGGGTGCAGCTGGCGGGCCTTCTTGCGGTAGGCCTTCTTGATCTCCTCGGCCGTGGCCTGGCGGGTGACGCCGAGGACGTCGTAGTAGTCGCTCACGCTTGCTGGTGTTCCTTCGTGGTGGGGTGGTGTCGGATTCTCGGTGGGCGGGTCAGCCCGGCGCGCTGCCCTCCGTCCCGGTCAGGAACCGGGACAGGTAGCGGGCGACCGCGCGCACGGCCGCCATGGTGGCCGGATAGTCCATGCGGGTGGGGCCGATTACGCCCAGGTGGGCGACGGCGTCCCCGGGGCCGTAGGCGGCGGAGACGACCGAGGCCTCCGCCAGGGCGTCCTCGTGGGTCTCCGAGCCGATGCGCACGGTGGTTCCGGTGTCGTCGGCGTCGTCGCGGTGGGCGGCGTCCTCGGAGGTGAACAGGCGCAGCAGCACCACTTGTTCCTCAACCGCGTCCAGGAGCGTGCCGATGGCGGTGAAGTCCAGGGAGCGGGCGAGGTTGGCGGTGCCGGCGACGACGATGCGCTCCTCGGCGTCGGGCCGCAGAGCGGCGATCAGCTCGTCGGTGACGGCGGCCAGCACGGCGCGCTCGTCGGCGGGCGCCTGCTCGGCCAGGGCGGCGAGCACCGGGACCACCTCGACGGCGCGGCGGCCGACCAGGGCGGTGTTCAGCCGCAGGCGCAGCCGCTCCAGGACGGCCGGGTCCACCAGCCCGTCGGGGCCGCGCCCGGACAGGCCGACGGTGCGCTGCTCGACGCGGCCGGTGTCGGTGATGATGACCATGAGCAGGCGGGTGGGGCCGAGGGCCACCAGTTCGAGGTGACGCAGGGTGGTGCGGCGCAGACTCGGGTACTCGACGACCGCCAGCTGGCCGGTCAGTTGGGCGAGCGCGCGCACGGTGCGGGCGACCACCTGCTCCAGGTCGACGGCGCCGGACAGCAGGGCGTTGATGGCGGCCCGCTCGGGGGCGGAGAGGGGCTTGATGCGGGCCACCTCATCGACGAAGCGGCGGTAGCCCTTCTCGGTGGGGACGCGACCGGCACTGGTGTGCGGCTGGTGGATGTAGCCCTCGTCCTCCAGGGTGGCCATGTCGTTGCGGATGGTGGCCGGGGAGACGCCCAGCCGGTAGCGCTCCACCAGGGCGCGTGAGCCGACCGGCTCGCGGGTGCGCACGTAGTCGGTGACGATGGCGGACAGCACCTTCAGACGGCGATCGTCCGACATGGGGCCCTCCCTTCTCGTCTGCGATGCGCGCACGGGGCGACGCGACGCCCGGCCGCCGGTTCAGGCGTCACCGGGCCGGCCGACGCCGTTAGCACTCCCGGGGCGCGAGTGCCATCCTACGCCGCGCCGCGGCCGGCAATCAGGGCCGACGGCGTGACCTTCCCCTACCGTGCCCAGAGTGAACACGCCACCCTCCCGCCGTTCCGGCTCCCAGTCCACTTCCAACGCCCGCGGCGTCGTGCCCGGGGCGACGGCGGCACGCCGTCGGGCCCTGCGGGAACAGGCCGCCCGCCAGCAGGCCGCCGCACGTCGCAGCGGCGCCCCGGAGGGTGCGGCCCGAGCGGCCGCGGCTTCCGGGCGTTCCGCGGCGGGGCGTGGGGGCCGGAAGGCCGCCGCTCCCCCGCCCGCGCGCCCTTCGGCCGACAACCGTTACGGCGGGGATGTGCTGGCGGTGGACCCCCACCGAGTGGGCCCGACGGCGGTGCGCCCGGAGTCGGTGCATGTGGCCCTCACGCGCGGCATGGTGCTCGAGGACCGCCAGACCGGCTTCGTGGGGGCGGCGGTGGCCGTGGAGAAGTCCGGCGGCAAGCACCTGGTGGTGCTGGAGGATCGGCGGGGCGTGCACCGCGCCTTCCCACTCGGGCCGGGCTTCTGGCTGGAGGGCCGGCCCGTGATCGTGGACCCGCCGGCCCCGCGCAGGCGTCCCCCCGCCGGTCCGGTCAGCGCCGGCGGACGCAGACTGACCGCCTCGGGCTCCTATGCCGTCGAGGGCGAGCGGGCCCGGGTGGCGCGGGCCTCGCGCATCTGGGTAGAGGGCAAGCACGACGCCGAGCTGGTGGAGAAGGTGTGGGGTGATGACCTGCGCCATGAGGGCGTGGTGGTGCTCATGCTGGACGGCGTCGACAACCTCGAGGAGGTCATGGCCGCCTTCGGTCCCTCGTCTCAGCGGCGGGCGGGAGTGCTCGTGGACCACCTGGTGCCCGGCTCGAAGGAGTCGCGCATAGCCGAGCAGGTGCGGGCCATGCCCGGCGGCGAGAACGTGCTGATCCTGGGGCACCCGTATGTGGATGTGTGGCAGGCGGTGCGGCCCGCCCGCGTGGGCCTGCAGGCTTGGCCGGAGATTCCCCGCGGCACCGACATCAAGCACGGCACCCTGGAGGCGCTGGGGTGGCCGCATGCCGACCAGGCGGATATCGCCCGCGGCTGGCAGCGGATTCTGGCGACGGTGCGCTCCTACAAGGATCTGGAGCCGAGTCTGCTGGGCCGCATGGAAGAGTTGATCGACTTCGTTACCGCCCCCGGCACCCGCTGATGACGCGCCCTCCTCGCTCCTGCCCCACCCTCAAACGCCGAGATCGGTAGTAGTGACGTGCCCAGATCGGTAGAAGTGGCACCTGCCACTGGGCATGGCCGTCTCCGCACGAGCCCGGCAACCTCACAAGCGACTCACAGCAAGACTCCCGGGTTACGCTCAGACGGCACCGGTTGCATCCTGTCTGTCACCCTGACATCAACTGGAAGGAATCCAACGATGATCCTCTCACGACGCACCGTCATGCGCGCGGTGCCGGTGGCGACGCTACTCGGCGTCGCGGGACTGGCTGCTTGCTCCAACGACTCCGGCAGTTCGACCAATACCTCGGGCTCCCCAGCCGCCTCCACCACCAGCACCGACCTGGCGCTCAACCCGGCGGCCTGGAGCTATGACGCCGACGGCGACGTGTACTACCAGCTGGGACTGTCCTACGTGGCCTCCCCCCAGGACACCAGCTACGAGGCCCTTGGCGTCTTCGTGCCCGGCGCCTACATGTCCGCCACCGACAACGGGGACGGCACCTTCACCGCCGAGGTCGCCTCCGACGGCGCGGTGGGCGACTGGACGGCCACGACGGCGCCGATCGTGCTGCCGGTCAACACCCCGGGCTACGCCGCCCAGCAGCCGCCCGGCGAGTACTCCTACGACACGGTGTCTGCCTACATGGAGGCCGGCTTCATCTACGTACAGGCGGGGCTGCGCGGCAAGGACTCCACCACCGACGCCGCCCCCGGCAACGCGCCCTGGGGTGTGACCGACCTGAAGGCCGCCGTCCGGTACCTGCGCTACAACACCTCCGCCCTACCCGGCGACCCGGAGCAGATCTTCGTGTTCGGCCACTCCGGCGGCGGCGCCCAGTCCGCCGTAATGGGAGCCTCCGGCGACTCCGCGCTATACACCCCCTACCTGGAGGCGCTCGGCGCGGCCACCACCGACGCCGACGGCAAGGCACTGTCGGACGCGATCGCGGGGGCCATGTGCTGGTGCCCGATCACCAGCCTGGATGCCGCCAACGCCGCTTACGAGTGGAACATGGGCCAGTTCGCCACCACCGGCACCCGCGAGGAGGGCACCTGGACGGAGGCGTACTCCAAGAACCTGGCCGCCGCCTACGCCAGCTACCTCAACGGCCTGGGCCTGGTCGACTCCGACGGCAGCACCCTGACCCTTCAGGAGTCCGCGGACGGGCAGTACCTGGCCGGCTCCTACTACAACCACATGGTCGCGGTGGTCGAGCAGTCCCTGAACGACTTCCTGTCCACCACCGAGTTCCCTTACACGCCCAACGCCACCGAGATGGCCGGTATGGAGGCCCAGGGCGGCTCCGGCGCGCCTGAGGGCGGTCCAGGCGACTCAGCCGACAGCACCTCCGGGCTCCCCTCCGGCGCCCCAGACAGCGCGCCCGTCGGCGAGGGCACGCAGGGTGCCCTCGCCGACGGCGGCCCGGACGGAGACGGCGCCACCGCCGGCGCGGGCGGCCCCGGGGAGGGCTCCTCGGCGGATTCCTCCGAGTCGGTCACCTACGAGACGGTGGAGGACTACATCGCGGCCCTGAATGAGGACGTGGAGTGGGTCTCCTACGACTCCTCGACCAACACGGCCACGATCACCGGCCTGGAGGGCTTCGTCACCAGCCAGAAGGCGGCGACCAAGGACGTGGGCGCGCTCGACGGCGTCGACCGCGGTCAGACGGAGAACACGGTCCTCGGGGTCGGGCAGACGGCGATGCACTTCTCCGAGCTCTCCCGCGACGTGATCGCTGCCAACCAGGACGCCTATGCGTCCCTGACCAACTGGTCTGACGAGTACGGCTCTTCCGAGTACGACTCGGACTTTGCGCAGACCGACGCGCTCGGCGTCGATGTGCTGACCCGCGAGCACATGTACAACCCGATGTACTTCCTGTCCAGCGCCTACGAGGGCGCAGGCACCTCGACGGTGGCACCGAACTGGCGCATCCGCACCGGTATCACCCAGGGCGACACCGCCTCCACGGTCGAGGTGAATCTGGCTCTAGCCCTGCAGGCGGCCGGCCAGTCGGTGGACTTCGCGACCATCTGGGGCCAGGGGCACACCATGGCCGAGTTGACCGGCACCGGTGAGGAGAACTTCATCGCCTGGGTCACCGAGCGGGCCGCCTCCTGAGGAGAGCCCCCCCGGCTGCCCGGCACAACTCGCCGAGATCGGTAGAAGTTACGTGCCGAGATCGGTAGATATGGCCGGCCCGATAGATGTGAGACGGACAAATACGAGGGGCCCGGACACCTGCGGGTGTCCGGGGCCGGCCCGCTCGTATCGGCGGCGGTGAGCGCCGTCGTCAGGCGTCCGCCAGCGCCAGGCGGCGGCTGGAGCGCAGCAGCCGGACATTGTTGGCCAGCAGCACGACTACCAGCACGACGCCAAGGAGCTTGGCCCACAGCGGGTTGGCGATGAACAGCAGGACCATGGCGGCCAGCACGGGCACCAGGTACATGAAGGAGCGGCCGATGTAGCCGCCGAAGGAGGGCATCTCGACGTCGCGCGCCTCGGCGACGGACTTGACCATGAAGTTCGGGCCGTTGCCGATGTAGGTCAGGGCGCCGCACAGGACCGCGCCCAGCGAGATGGAGCGCAGGTACAACTCGGGCACGCCGGCAACCGTGGCCCCGCCGGGGTGAGGGATCTGACCGGCCATCTCGAAGAAGGTCGCGTAGGTGGGGGCGTTGTCCAGTAGGGAGGACAGGCCGCCAGTGAACACGAAGAAGGTGATCTCGTTCAGCGGCAGGCTGCCGGCGACTTCATCCAGGTAGCGCAGGGCCGGAATCATGGTCAGGAAGATGCCGATGAACAGCGCGGCCACCTCGGCAATCGGCCCCCACTCGAACTGGTTATCCTCGAAACGGGCGCGTTTGTCGCCCAGCTTGTAGGAGGCGCCGGCGGCGGCGAGCATGATCATCTCCCGAAGCGGGATCCAGTCCATGACGGTGGCGTGCCCCTCCTCTATGGCCTCGGCGTCGATGGAGGGGGCGAAGGCGACGGCGGCGATGATGACCACGAACCAGATCAGGTTATTGGCGCCGCGCAGGCCGAGGGGCTCGATGTCCGTCTTGTCGGCCAGGATGTCGGCGGCGGGCTCCTGCGAGTAGTACCAGGAGTCCAGGGCGAAGTAGATGGACAGCAGCATGGCGTTGACGAACAGCCACTCGACGGCGAGGTTGAACGTCCAAGTGAAGGGGACGCCACGTAGGAAGCCCAGGAACAGCGGCGGATCGCCGAGCGGGGTCAACAGGCCGCCACAGTTGGCGACCATGAAGATGGTGAACAGGACGGTGTGGACCCGGTACTCGCGCTCGCGGTTGGTGTTCAGCAGCGGACGGATCAGCAGCATGGCGGCACCGGTGGTGCCGACGAAGCTGGCCAGCAGCGCACCTATCGCCAGGAAGATGGTGTTGTTGCGGGGGGTCGCCTGAATGTCACCCCTGAGGAATATGCCGCCCGAGACCACGAACAGCGCCAGTAGCAGAGAGATGAACTGGATGTACTCCACCACGGAGGCGAATACGGGCTCCCAGCCAATGGCCACCAGCATCCAGACCGCGACGGGCAGTCCCAGGACGAGGGCGACCAGCAGTTGGTGGGAGTTCTTCTCCCACCAATGGGACGTTGCCGGCACGAGCGGCAGGACCGCGATCGATGCCAGCATGACAACGAAGGGCAGTATGGACCACCACTGCAACTCCACGTGAGACTCCTCAGTTCGGGGCAGGCGTGCTCGTCGCCCCATCAAAGATGCGACGACGCTAGCTTCACCCTATGACGATATCCGTCCCATATCGCGAGACATCGGTGTGTCCCGGGCACAAGGTGACCGGAAGCACGCCGGGCTCCGACCCCGGTGAGGGCCGACGACGCCGCACACCGCCGTCGACGCGGGTCAGCCCTGGCTCGGGTAGCGGGCCACGTCGCGTCCCTGGACGCGCACGTAGGCGTAGGTGGTCATTAGAGCGACCAGGGGAACGGTGACGATCCAGCCGATGACGGTGACGGTTCCGGCGACGGTCAGGAGGAAACCGATCAGCGCGAACGGCAGCAGCACGCCGACGTTGGCCGACAGCAGGCGCATCGAGTGGCGCATGGCGGCGATGGCATCCAGGTGGTGCTCGACCGCTGCAAACCTGACGAAGGTGAACAGGTAGTACAGGATGATGCCGGGAACGATCAGGAAGATGGAGCCGATCACGGTGGCCAGGCCCGAGAGGAGCATGGCAAGGAAGGCCTGCAGGAAGTTCGGGAAGGTGAAGAAGTCGCCGAAGCTCGCCTTGCGACCGGAGGATGTTAGTAGCCCCACATGCGCCGTGGCGATGGGACCGACCAACATGGCAGCCAGAGAGATGACGTTGCCGCCGGGGATTCCCAGGCCGTAGCTGTGCTCGACGCCGTCGACCGTGTAGCTCGCCTGCACCCCGACGCCGGCGAGGATCGTCCAGATGCCAAAGCCGACCAGCAGGACCACAGCGTTGTCGGTGATGCGGGACCACGCCCAGGACAGCCCGTCACCAATCGTGAGGGTGGGCGGGACCGGGGGCATGGAACCGTACGGTCCGGAGGCGCCGGGCTGCGACGCGCCATAGCCGTATCCCTGGCCGGTGTTTCCGTAGCCGTTGTTCTGGGGTGCTCCATAACCGAGCATACCTGTGCTCATAACTCCAGGATGCCAAATCGACACGTTGCATGTCCCGCCGAAACACTGTGGAGGCCGCCACGCCAGCGGCGTGGCAAGATGCAGAACGGACCGCCGTACCAGGCGCGGTAACGTCGCAGACCACGGTCTCAGACCTGACTCGTGCCACTTTTGGTGACATGACGTCGGGATCGTGGTTTTTCGTTGGTGTGGCGTGGTTGGGTTGGTGGTTGTGGGGCACTAATCCGGTGGCCTGTAGAGTGATGGCGTGTGAGCCCGTTTATTCGGAAGGTGCGTACAGCGTCGGGGGCTACGGCGGTGCAGATCGTGGCCAAGGAGCACGGGGTGCGCCGGATTGTGGAGCACCTGGGCTCAGCCCACGGGTGAGGCGGAGCTGGCGGCCCTGATTCAGGCTGGGCGGGAGAAGATCCGGGGCGGCCAGGGCGTGCTGGACCTGGCCGGCCTGACACCTCAGGCCGCCGGCCAGGCCGCGCAGGCGGTAGTCGTCGCTCAGCGCTCGGCTCTGCTGTGGGATGTCCTGTGTGCGGCCTACGAGGCCCTGGGGCTGGGTGAGGCCACTGGCGGGGATGAGGGTTTCAG
>NZ_QMIN01000046.1:37813-38749 GCF_003287795.1 Actinomyces sp. Z5 | reverse complement strand
AGGAGCAGGTACCCCGGGTGATCTCCGAGCTGGGTGTGCAGCCGGCCTCCAGGAGGACACTGTTCCGCTCGCTGTCCCGCTGCGCGGGCCGCCAGTGGCGAGAGCGGATCGCGGCCGCCTGCCTGCGGCACGTCACCGGCCGCGGGGACCTGAGTCTGTGCCTATACGACGTGACGACCCTGTACTTCGAGGCGGAGAAGGAGGACGACCTACGGCGGGTGGGCTATTCCAAGGAGCGGCGGGTCGACCCGCAGGTCATCGTGGGGCTGCTGGTGGATAGGGCCGGCTTCCCCCTACAGATCGGCTGCTGGGAGGGCAACAGGGCCGAAACCAGCACGCTGATCCCGATGATCCAGGAGTTCCGGGAGGCGTCGGGGATTGATCACCTGGTCGTGGTGGCGGACGCCGGCATGCTCTCCGCGGACAACCTCGAAGCGCTCGATCAGGCCGGCTTGGGGTTCATCGTCGGGTCCCGCATGACCAAGGCGCCGGCGGACCTGGAGGCGCACTTCGCCTGGCACGGGGACGCCTTGGCCGACGGGCAGATCATCGACACCATCACCCCACGTAAAGGTTCCACCAGCACCGAACGCGACCGGAACGTCCGCGATGAGCCCGTCTGGAGCCCAGTGGAGTTTCCGGGCTCGTGGCGCGCGATCTGGGCCTACAGCGCGCGCCGGTTCGCCAGGGACAGCAAGACCCTCACCGCGCAGGAGAACCGGGCGCGGGCGGTGGTCGCCGGCCACAGGCGCCCCAAGGGCACCCGCTTCGTCACCACCCGCAAGGGCGACCAGGTCCTGGATGAGAAGGCTCTAGCCCGCGCTAAGCGGCTGGCGGGGCTCAAGGGCTACGTCAGCAATATCCCCGCCACGGTGATGCCCGCCAGTGAGGTGATCACCTCCTACCACGAGCTGTGGCACGTGGAGCAGTCACTTG
>NZ_QMIN01000046.1:0-37591 GCF_003287795.1 Actinomyces sp. Z5 | reverse complement strand
CACGACCTGAAGGCCAGGCCCGTCTTCCACCACACCCACGACGCCATCCAGGCCCACCTCACCATCGTCATGGCCGCCTTGGCGGTCGCCCGCCACCTACAAGCCGCCACCGGAATCAGCATCAAACAACTCGTCCGCGAACTGCGGCCCCTCCAAGAAGTCACCATCACCATCAACGGCCACCACATCACCGCCCAACCCCAGACCACCCAGACCGCACAGCAAATCCTCAACAACCTAAACACCGCAGGGCACTAAACTGGCACGAGTCAGGGGACCGCCGTACCAGGCGCGGTAACGTCGCAGACCACGGTCTCAGAGGCCGAACGAGCGCTTCACCTAATGTGGTGCATGGGCTGCTTTCCCCTGCCGAACTGCACCCGTCAACCAAGGCTCAGGGCGCGCTGGACCTGCCCCGGACGTCGACAGCGTGGGTGCGTTCAGCTTTCTCGGACCTGACGGCGCCAACTCGCGTCATGGTGCCACTGAACCCCACACGCCCCATCGCGGCCGTGTTCGTCTACCCCGGCAAAACTGCATCCAGCGCCTGACGCAGCTTCTCACGCTCGTCACTGCCAGTCGTCGGCAAACGCAAGAGCGCAATACCATTACGGTCACAGACAGCGTTCTTAAGTTCATCACGCGCCGTTTGCCGCGGGTCATCCTCATGATAGGCGAAACCGTCCACTTCAATCGCAAGAAGGACCTCTTTCGTAATACTGTCGCCCAACACAAAGTCGAACGACGCACGCCGAATATACTCCCGCTCCTCTTCTGTCAGCTCAGCCCCTGGACCGAGAACTTCTTTGAGCGGAACCTGACTAGCAAGATGCAGGCGCGAATACTTATCTTCCGCCAGCAACTCATCCAGGACTGTCCATATAATGTTCTCAGACAAATAACGCGATCGCAATGTCACCCGACTCCGCAGGCCCCTCAAACGATCGGAATACTCACTGTAAAGCAAATCGAACACTGATAACACTTTACTCTGTGTATATTCATCTTCAGGCACCGGCCTGTGGTACCGCATCCACCCCGCCAAACTTCTCAGGTTCTTGCTACGAGGGAGGAATGAGCTGTCAATGACTAGCACAAAACGGCGCCTTGCACGCGACACCGCCACGTTTATCAGGTGTGGATCATCCGCGAATGGCGTCGCCCGATGCCCATCCCTGGAGTCATCAACTACCGGGCTGAGAACGATGATGTCCTTCTCGCGCCCTTGGAACTTATGAACCGTATCCGCGCGCGGTTGATTGGCGTACTCTACCTGCACGCTTGTCTGCTCCGCAATCGCACGAGTAATCTTGTCAACCTGCCTGCGATACGGCGTAATTACACCGATATGGCCTCCATCGCGGGCTTCCATTGGCAACGGAGCCAGTATCTCCCTGGCGATCACCTCGGCCTCACGCTGGCTTGAGTTGCCACCTGAGCGGTAGTGGCGCATGTGATTGCCCTCAGCCAGGCGGATCAACATCAACGGTTCCTTCCACCTAGCACCTGTCGGCATGGAAATAAGTTGATCGTCATAAAACATGGCGTTACAGAACCCAATAATGTCCGGATCGCAACGGTAATGCTCCCGCAGGAGGGTTCGCGGCACGGACTCACCGAACACTGCAATCACCGATGATAGAAGACTATGAGACCGCGGATCATACGCCGGACTCGGCGCCGGGGATACGCGCTCCTCAGAGACATCCGGCGGGATATCTGGAAGTTGTTTAAGGTCACCCACCACCACAACTTGACGCGCACATGAGAGGGCCAACGCCGCGGGCAGTAAGCCGACCTGTGACGACTCATCCACGATAAGATAGTCCAGGAGGAATCCCTCCGGCAAACACGCGCGTAATGAATGGCAAGTCGACAAGATCACGGGATGTTGATGAATGAACTGCCGAAACTCGCCTTTCCTTCGATAGGTATCCGGGCTGAACTCTCTTGGCCGTCGTGTGCCATAGCGCCCCTGAAGCGCATGTCGTAGAGCAGCTTGAGACAATTCCTTACGCCTTGCCTGCAGCCCGAGAAAATCCGCGCGTTCTAGTTCGGCTTGCGCAGTCGTCACTCGGCGCCGAATCTCTTCGACTTTCGCTCTGTACCACCCGCGCTCGATTGCGATCACCGTGTCTGCATCGCCGGGATCAATACTCTTAGTGGGCCCATATCTGAAATAGTTGCGAACCAGCCGCCCAAGTTTCCTAACCCTTCCCTCGCCGGGCAGAACATTTCCATTCTCGACAAGGTAATCAAGAATCCGATCGGCGGACTTGTGCAGTAATGGCAAAGACTCAAGATCAGGAAGTCGCTGCGCCGCCGCCAGCTGTTCGAAGTGTTGCCGCTCAAGTTCGAGAGCTGCAAGTTGCGATTGGTCCTGCGCAAGACCACGACTGCTCTCGAACAAGGCGTTTAGATATGCGTCAAGCGCGGAAATCTCTCCATCAACAGGCCGCGGAGGCAATGGCGAGGACAAGTACTCAGCAATTTGAGTACACAATTCCCCCTGGCGGGCGAAGAATGCATCCCTTTTACTCTTGCGCCCGAGGTCCGCAGCCACAAACCCAAGGCCAAACCTCGTAAGCTTTTCACTCACATTTTCTACCGCCGCGTTGTTGAAGGAAACAACCCCGACACTCTTCCCGTCGGCAACGATATTCGCAACGATGTTGAGTATCGTCTCAGTTTTGCCGGTCCCCGGAGGTCCCTCAATTACTGATACTCGCGATCTGAGCGCCCGACGTAGGGCGTCTTGCTGGCTCAGATTGGAGTCGAACGGAACAATTGTTTCTGCGGCATTCTGGAGCGGCTCCGTGCCCCGGCCTACTCTGGACGACTTCCAATTGTCCGAGGTGACCTCGAATTTCACCCCTTCAAGGTAACAGGCAAGCGCACTGCTAGGGTGGATGAATTTGAAGCTCCCATACGACCGCATTAGCGGATCATCGGCTTTCAGCGAAGACACGACTGAGCGCCAATGGGACATAATGGCAGAAGCGAAGGGCACCCGAGTTGCGGAGTCGATCACTTGAACAGCTTCAGACGGGTATGTCTGACAACGTTCACCACCGTCTTTCTTTCTCATGAATAGCCGCGCGTACTTTTGCGATCCATCGGAAAACCAAACCACCTCGTTCACCCCATGGACAACATCCCCTTTAGCAATAACAATTGACTCTTCATCGATAATCCTGCTCCCAACCCTGGAAAGCTCCCGTAAACGATCGTATTTGTCTAGGTACCCATATTCCTTGCCCGATCCGGCGAACTGTACAATTGTCGCCTCTCCTTGACGCCACCTCGCGACAATAGAGCTTGTCTTGTCTTCATACGTCGCGCCATCATCATTTTTAGCACGTATCAATATCATGGTTTCGCGAAGGTCCACAACGATCTCTCTCAGGTCCAGGAACTCAGGATTTACAGACGGTCGGCGTACACGGCGTGACGCTCGATACGCTCGCATTGTCGCATTGTCGGCTGCGACGCACCAGTGGCCGCTTGAGGCTGGACCGCCGCGACGATGAGCGGATGCTGGCCGGCCCGGAGACCATCTACCCCTGGATTGACGCCACCCGTCCACGTGCAGCCCAGCTGTCCGGCCGCCTGGCACCCGCCCACCGGCGCCGCGGCCACGCCCACGGGCGGCGGGCTTCGGACTACTCGATCCACCTGCGCGTGGGGGTCGGACAGCGGCCCGTGGCTGCTGATGAGCGCGTCCAGGCGTGCCACGGGGTAGTGACCTACTTCGCTGACTCCTACAGCTCCTGGCAGCGAGTCCCTAACGAGAACCGCAACAGCCGTACTACGCCGCGACCTGCCCAAGTGTACCGATAAGTGGCTCCAAACTGGCGGGTTCAGCCATGACGACGCGCACCTATCAGTGATGGCGCTGCCCTAATCGGCATGGTCGGCGCTTTGTCTTGTGTTTCATGATCCAAACCACGTTGCAACGCCCGACTCGGAACCGTGGCGTTACTGCTCTTTCGGCCCCGGAAGGCTCACCCTGATAGCAAGGACGGTCCAGTCGACACAATGATGTTCTTTCCAACCCGAGTATGACCGCATCATCCCGAGAACATACTTCTGCGTCCGAGCGCGTCTCCGCGCTGCACTCACACCGGAGTAGCCAGATCACTAAACCAAGCCGCGGGTGACCGTGTCGGCCATGAGCCGTCCCCGCAGGGTCAGTACGGCGCGTCCGGCCATGGCCGCGGCACCCTCGAGCAGGCCCTGTGCCACGAAGCCTCCCACCACCGGCACGAGCCGCCGCGGGGTTCCCGACGCCGTCGCGGCCTCCCCCGGCCGCGTCAGACTCCGCAACTCCAGACCCTCCCGCATGCGAATGCCGAGCATGACCCGCTCCAGTTCTCGCGAGTCGGCATCGATGACCTCATGCCCCGCGACGGGCAGTCTCCCGGCCGTCACCTGTCCGGCCCAGGCCACCGGATGCTTGGCGTTCCACATGCGCACGTCCCCCAGGTGGCTGTGTGCCCCCGGGCCGGCGCCCCACCAGTCCCAGTCGCGCCAGTAGGCCTGGTTGTGCACGCACTCGTGCCCGGGCCGCGCCCAGTTGGAGATCTCGTACCACGCGTAGCCGGCACGGCCCAGCACCGCATCGGCCAACTCGTACTTGGCCGCCTCGTCGTCGTCGGTGGGCAGGGGCAATTCGCCGCGGCGCACCTGGGTCCACATGCGCGTGCCCTCCTCGATCACCAGGGCGTAGGCGCTCAAATGGTCCGGGCCGATCTCCACCGCCGCCTCAAGCGAGCGGCGCCAGTCGTCCAGGGACTCCCCCGGCGTGCCGTAGATCAGGTCCAGGCTCGTGGCCAGTCCGGCCCGCCGCGCCCATGACACCACCTGCGGCACCCGCTCGGGGGTGTGGGCCCGGTCCAGGGTGCACAGCACCTGCGGCACCGCGGACTGCATACCGAAGGACACCCGGGTGAAGCCGGCCTGCGCCAGGGCCGCCAGGTAGCGCTCGTCCACGGTCTCCGGATTGGCCTCCGTAGTCACCTCCGCGCCGTCGGCCAGGCCCCAAGCGTCCCGCACCAAGGTCAGCATGCGGGCCAGGTCCCCGGCCGGCAGCATGGTGGGGGTACCGCCGCCGACGAACACGGTTCGTGCCGCCCGCTGCGGCAGGCCGACCCGCTCCATCGCGGTGCGGGCCAGACGCAGCTCGCCGGCGAGTGTGTCCACGTAATCCCCCGCCGAGGCCCCGCCGCCCATGGACAGGTTCGTGTAGGTGTTGAAGTCACAGTAGCCGCAGCGCACCCGGCAGTAGGGCACATGCAGGTACACCGAGAAGGGGCGTTCCCGGCCCGCCTCTTCCCCGGTGTCCGCCGCCCGGATCTGCGCCGGCAAATCGGCCGCGCCGGGCAGGGGTGCGCCGTCGGGCTGGGCAGGGCTCAAAGCGCCACCGCCTCACGCCGGAGCGGTACCCACATCTCACCGGTGCGAACCGCGGTCAGGTCACGGATGGTGCGGCCAGCACGGATGCCCTTCTCCTCAAACCGGGTCAGCACCCGGCCCGGATAGCGCGGCGACCAGCCGCCGCGCACACCGGCCGGGGAGCCGGGGTCGAAGCCATTACCCAGGCTGCCCTCCTCGGCGGTGTCGGCACCCAGGTCCGGGCGGGCCCCGGCGTCGGGGAAACGGAAGTAGGGGCCGGTGCAGTCCGCCTCCAGGCCCTCGGGCAGGGCGGAGGCGGCCTCCAGCACGTCGCGCATCTGCCAGGCGTAGTCCGCCCAGTCGGTGGCCAGCCGCCACACCCCGCCGGGTCGCAGTACCCGGGCCACGGAGTCGGCGAAGGCGGCCGTGACCAGGCGCCGCTTGCGGTGCCTGGGCTTGCGCCATGGGTCCGGGAAGAACACCCAAACCTCGCTGGCGCAGCCCACCGGCAGGGCAGTGGCCAGCAGTTGGGCCGCGTCGGCGGGCACCACCCGCAGATTGCGCAGACCGGCCTTGGCGGCACCGGCCACCAGCTTGGCGATCGCCGTCTCCCACGCCTCCACCGCCAGGTAATCCACCCCCGGATGGGCGGCGGCATGCGCGAGAATCACCTCCCCCGCCCCGGAGCCCACCTCCACGATCAGTGGACGCAGCTGGCCGACATGGCCGAAGGCGGCGGCCGGGTCCAGGCGGAAGGCCGGATCGACGGTGCGGATCGCGTCAGCGCGGGGCACGTCGATGACGTAGCGGTCCCCGTAACGCTCCAAGGCGCGAGCCTGTGAGTCGGTCAGGCGACCCCCGGCCCGCGAGTAGGAGCGCACGCGGGCGTGGATGGCATGCGAGCGGGGTGGATGCTGCTGCGGCACGGGACCGTCTCCTTCCGCTGGTGTTCTTACTGCATTGCCGCCGACGGCTACTTGCCGGTGGGCTGATCCGCGCCCAGCACGGCGATGAAGGCCTCCTGGGGGACCTCCACGCGGCCGACGGCCTTCATGCGCTTCTTGCCCTCCTTCTGCTTCTCCAACAGCTTCCGCTTACGGGTGATGTCGCCGCCGTAGCACTTGGCGAGCATGTCCTTGCGCAGGGCGCGAATGGTCTCGCGGGCGATGATGCGACTGCCGACGGCGGCCTGCACAGGCACCTCGAACTGCTGGCGGGGAATGAGTTCCTTGAGCCTGCGGGTCATCTTCTGCCCGTAGGAGTAGGCGGAGTCCTTGTGGACGATGGCGCTGAAGGCGTCCACCCGCTCCCCGTTCAGCAGGATGTCCACCTTGGTCAGGTCGGCGCTCTGGGTGCCGTCGGGCTCGTAGTCCAGGGAAGCGTAACCGCGGGTGCGGGACTTCAGGGCGTCGAAGAAGTCGAAGACGATCTCCGCCAGCGGAAGTCGGTAGCGCATCTCCACGCGCGTCTCGGACAGGTAGTCCATGCCGAGCATGGTGCCGCGCCGGGCCTGGCACAGTTCCATGATCGGGCCGATGAACTCGCTGGGGGTCAAGATGGTGGCGCGCACCACCGGTTCTTGGACGTCGCGGACCTTGCCCTCGGGGAACTCACTCGGATTGGTGACCGTGTGCACGCTGCGGTCCTCCATGGTGACCTCGTAGACCACGGATGGGGCGGTGGAGATGATGTCCAGGTTGAACTCGCGCTCCAGGCGCTCGCGGATGATCTCCAAATGCAGCAGGCCGAGGTAGCCGCAGCGGAAGCCGAAGCCCAGCGCCACCGAGGTCTCCGGCTCGTAGGTGAGGGCGGCGTCGTTGAGCTTGAGCTTGTCCAGGGCGTCGCGCAGCGCCGGGAAGTCGGAGCCGTCCACGGGGAACAGCCCGGAAAACACCATGGGCTTGGGGTCCTGGTAGCCGGACAGCGGCTCGGTGGCCGGGGCGGCTGCGGAGGTGACGGTGTCGCCGACCTTGGACTGGCGCACGTCCTTCACGCCGGTGATCAGGTAGCCGACCTCACCGGCGCGCAGTCCCTGGGTGGGAGCCGGCTCGGGACTGATGACGCCGATCTCCAGCAGGTCGTGGACGGCGTCGGTGGACACCATCTTGATGCGCTCGCGCGACTTCAGGGCACCGTCGACGACGCGCACGTAGGTGACCACGCCCCGGTAGACGTCGTAGACGGAGTCGAAGATCATGGCTCGGGCGGCGCCGTCGGGGTCGCCGGACGGCGGCGGGACGGCCTCGACGATCCGGTCCAGTAGCTCGGGAACGCCCGCCCCGGTCTTGCCGGACACGCGCAGCACCTCTTCGGGCTCGCAACCGATCAAGGAGGCGATCTCCGCGGCGTGCCGTTCCGGCTCGGCGGCCGGCAGATCGATCTTGTTGAGCACCGGGATGATCGTCAAGTCGCCCTCAATGGCCATGTACAGGTTGGCCAGGGTCTGGGCCTGGATGCCCTGGGCCGCGTCCACCAGCAGGACGGCGCCCTCACAGGCCGCCAGGGACCGGTTGACCTCGTAGGAGAAGTCGACGTGCCCGGGGGTGTCGATCATGTTCAGCGCGTAGGCGCGCGTGACGCCGTCCTCCCCGGTCACCGCCCAGGGCATGCGCACGGCCTGGGACTTGATGGTGATGCCGCGTTCGCGTTCGATGTCCATGCGGTCCAGGTACTGGGCGCGCATGTCGCGCGGGGCGACGACGCCGGTGGCCTGGAGCATGCGGTCCGCCAGGGTGGACTTGCCGTGGTCGATGTGCGCGATGATCGAGAAGTTGCGGATCTGGGCCTGCTCGGTGGACGCGGGGGCGACGCTTGTGGCCTGCTCGGACGTAGGGATCGGTGACACGGAAGCCTTCCATTACGGCGCCCTCGGACCTGCGTCCCGGGGCGCGGGACAGAAACCTACGCCAAGTCTCCCACGCGGTGGGCGGGCTGCCGTGCCGGCATGGGTGTGATGCCCGACGGCAAGCCCGTCACATGCTGCCCTCACGGATCACGAGCCACCCGCGCCCCAAAGGACGCTCAAGAACCAGTGTAGCGTTCCCAAAATCAGTACTCATCGGGTTGGATATGTTACTTAGGTCAATATCTTCAAGCCCATCAGTCATCGACACATGCGTCGCCTCCGCGTGCTTCTCGATAAGATTGCCAGAGACCATAGTATAAGTCTCCGTATAGTCGCGGATGGCCTGGTCACTGGCCGTGAACTCAATAACGTAGCCCCACCCACCCGGGTAGGCCTCCGCAAAATTCACCGCGGGCTCAACCGACACCACCTCAGCACCCTCCGGCAAACTATTACCCTGCCCGACAGCCAGAATCTCATCCAGGTGCTCCACATCCGCCGGACACGGCGCCCCCACCTGCACCCCAGCGGCACTGGCGGACGCAGACGCCCTAGCCTCCGACCTCTCAACCTGCACACTCGAAAGAAACAAATACCCCACGGTGAAAAGCACCCAGAACACCCCAATACCCACCAACACGGCAACAATGACGAGCACCTGCCGGCCGGTCACCTCCTCACCGGCCAAAACCGGACGCCTCACCACACATCACCCCCACTCACGACCCACTCCCATGCATAACCGACGACTCACCCGACATGTCATACTCCTGGGCCAACCCAGCGCGGTGCAGCTCCTGGAGCTGGCTATCGCTGACATCGAAAGGACCGATCTGCGTCGACTTGTTGCCATCCCAGTTGTATCGGTCGGCCACGTGCACACGGTAGTCATAGGAGTAGGTCCATTCCGGGTTGTCTGCCGTGGGCGGGTAGACCGTGACGGTCCCATCCGTAGCGTAGTTGCAGCCGCCCGTGGCATAGAACCAGTTCTGATCCTCCTCGGCTCTGATGTAGTACCCCTCCCACTTGGTGGTGAAAGGATAGGTGACCGGCCCGGTCACGCCCGAGGCCTGAGCGTCGTCTAAAGCTTCGTCAGCCATCCTCGAGGCGCGTTTTTGCGCCGCTGTATCCAACCCGTCAACATCTTCCAGCATACGGTCGGCGTCGAGTTCCTGTGGTTCCCCGCTGTTCCCCAGGTAGTGCAGCAGATTTCTTGACGCGTCCGGCCAGTCCGAGGCCTTGGCAACCGCGCCGATCATGGCCGCATCGTGGACAAGATAATCAAACGGATCTGCTGGCCGACTTCCGTATAGGCCGGACCCCTCATTGACCGTATCCCCCGGATAGGCCCAGGGAGTCACCCCCAGCATCTCAGCATGCTCCCCGGGAACCGGGTCGCCGAGCTCCGTCTTGCCCTGCGTCTCAGGATCCTCGTTCCCACTCCTGCGGTTACTCTCCGTTTTCCTGGCGCTGTCCTCTGTGTTCCTGCGGCTGTCCTCTTTGTCCCGAGGGTCAGTCCACTTCCGTCCCGACCGGGCGTGATCCGGGCTGTCATAGCTCGAGCCGGCCAGGACGGTGGCATAGTCCTCATCGACCTGGGTGGCCAGCGTCAAAGCGGAGGAGACCATCTCCTCCAGCTCGGCTGCGTGGGCCTGCGCCTGGGCGGCTTCCACCATGGCCCCGCCCAGCCCCACAGCGACCATCCTCACCGGGCCTGCCGCCGCCACCACGGCGCTGCCGGTGGCCTTCCCGGCGCCGCTACTGGCCGCCTCGGCAAGGGACACCGACACCGAGCCGTCAGCGCCCAGCGTCAGGTAGGGGTGCGCATCAGCGAAGTCCTGACAGGCAAGTACCCTGCGCCGCACCTGGGCCACGCCTTCGCAGGCGTCGGCGGTGGCACGCGTGAGGAGTCCGATCCGCTCGGTCATCTCGCTGTGAGCGGTCGCGCACCGGCGCAGCGCGCCAAGCGCGGCCTCCACACTGGGTGCCCTAGACGCCACCCGCGAGCTCGCGGCTTGCGCGTCATCCCCCATCTCCGCCATGGAGGTGTGCAGCCTCCTCAGCCCATCCGAGGCATCGACCAGCGGCTCAGGATTCCAGGTCAGGATTTCGCTCCACATCGCCACCTCACATCAGCCCCTTAGCGCGCGCCCACTGGTTACCTGCGGCCGCTGAGACGGCGGCCCCCAGCGCTGCAGCACCCTGGGCCACGAACTCGTCATTGCTCCGGTGGGTGGACGCCAGGTCCCGGACGCCCACCCACATCCCTGTAGCGGCCTCCAAGGGACGTCCTGCGGCTCTCCAGCCCGCTCACGGCGGTACCGGCGCTCCCTGAACTCAGTGAACCCGGCATGGCCGCGCCGACCTTCTCCAAGGGTCCGGAGACGTCCAGGGCCCCGATCCCGTCGCGAAGCTCCTCCAGGGAGGAGGCGAGCATCTCCAGATCACCGCCGACGATATGGATATCCGCATCCACCACGAATAAACCTCCAGAGCGTCAAGGGATCAACTCGCTCACAACGAGCCAGTCAGTGAACTGGACGTCACCTAACCATCGTGACCTGCTCGTGTCAAGACCGTGACTTCGGCCAGCACATCATCTAGACAGAGCGGATCGCCGCCTGCTCCCCCTCACGCCCGGAACCACGCCCGCACCACCTGCTCGAAGCACTCCAGTGCCGCCGCGATGGTGCGGTCCATGTCCAAGTACCGATAGGAGCCCAGGCGCCCGCCGAAGACGATCCGCTGCGCCTCCAACTCGGCCGCCAACTGCTGGTAGCGGGACAGACGTTCACGATCGGCCGACGTCCCCACCGGGTAGTAGGGCTCGTCGTCGGGGCCGGCCATGCGCGAGTACTCCCGCATGATCACGGTGGCGTCGTCCGGGTGGCTGCGCTCGGGGTGGTAGTGGCGGAACTCGTGAACACGTGTGTAGGGGACCTCGGCGTCGGGATAGTTGATGACCGCGGCGCCCTGGTAATCACCCGTGTGCAGGATGCGGGTCTCGAAGTCGAGGGTGCGCCAGGTAAGGGCCCCGAGCCGGTGACCGAAGAAGCGGTCCACGGCGCCGGTGTAGACCACCGGCACCTGCCCCACGCAGGCGTCACGGCCGACTGGACCGTCGCCCGCCAGGAAGTCCTCCCCCAGCCGCAGCTCGATTCTCGGGTGATCCAGCATCCGCCCCACCCAGGCCCCGTAGCCGCCGGTGGGAATGCCCTCGTGGCGGTCGGAGAAGTAGCGGTTGTTGTAGTTCAGGCGCACCGGCAGGCGGGTGATGATGGAGGCGTCCAGCCGGGTGGGATCGGTCTGCCACTGCTTGGCGGTGTAACCGCGGATGAAGGCCTCATACAGGGGGCGCCCGATCAGGGTGATCGCCTTCTCCTCCAGGTTGGCGGGCTCTCCGGTGATCTCGGCAGCATGCTCGGCGATCAGCCCTCGGGCCGCCTCCGGGCCGAGGGCGGCGCGGAAGAACTGGTTGATGGTGCCCAGGTTGATGGGCAGCGGGTAGACCTCGCCTGCGTGGTTGGCGTAGACGTGGTGCCGGTAGTCGTTGAAGGCGGTGAAGCGGTTCGCATAGGCCCACACTTGCTCGTTGGAGGTGTGGAAGATGTGGGAGCCGTAGCGGTGCACCTCGATGCCAGTATCCGCATCCCGGTAGGAGTAGGCATTACCGCCTACGTGCTCGCGGCGCTCGACCACGACCACGTGCACACCCAGCTCCTCGGCGGCACGCTGGGCGACCGTCGCACCGAAGAGCCCCGAACCGACCACTACTAGATCCGCCCGCAACGCCTGCGCCCTCCGTCGTAGCTCAACGATTGCCTCACCCATCGCCTGCCAGTAACTCCTGACACCGATACCCAACGAACATTCGGCCCGGTGGGTGTCCACAGCGATAGCGGACTCCGGTGAGACCGCGGTTCCCCGCAGCGCCGGTACACTAGCATGGTCTCAACTGTTACTTTCGGCGCTCCTTCGAACGCGCGGCCCTGACACGCCGCCTTCCGTCAAGCTCCCCTCGCTCCGGTAACAGTACCCAAGCACCACCATAAAGCCACCAATGAAAGTGAATACGAGCTCGACTCCCGTACTCCGCGTAGGCGTCGTTGAAGACGATGCCCGGCACCGCCGTGTCCTGTCCGACTACCTCGACCGCTTCGGGCGCGAGCGAGAACTGGAACTGCGAATATCCGTGTTCGACGACGGGCAGGCCCTACTGGACGGGTTCCGTCCGGTCTACGACATCCTCATGCTGGATATCCGGATGGAGGGAACCGACGGCCTGGCGCTCGCCCGCGCAGTGCGTCGTACCGACCCGGACGTTATCATCATCTTCATCACCGCCGCACAGCAGTACGCGATCAACGGCTACGAGGTCTCCGCCCTCGGCTACCTGGTTAAGCCCTTCCCCTACGCCTCCCTGGCCCGCGAGCTGAACCGCGCCCTGGCGATGCTGAGCCGGCAGGACAACGCCAGCGTCGTGCTGAAAGACGGGCAGGGACTGCGGCGAGTGCACGTGCGTGACATCGTCTACCTGGAATCCTCCGGTCACCGCCTGGACGTGCACCTGACCGACGGTGTCATCACTCTTACCGGATCACTCAAGCAAATGCAGCCGCAGCTGGCGCCCCACGGCTTCTTTCGTTCGAACTCCTGTTACATCGTCAACCTGCGCCATGTGGTAGCAGTGCGGGAGCAGGACTCCGTTATGAGCACCGGCGAGGCGCTGCGCATCTCCCGTCCCCGTAAGAAGGAGTTCATGCGCGCCTTGACCGAGCACGTATCTGGGACCCTTACGTGATTCAGGAGGCGCTACCAGACATCCCCCGACTGTGGACGGCGCTGGCCGAGTGGGGCGCATGCCTGCTGTACGTGCTGGCTACGTGGCGGCCGCAGGACTCCCGACGCCGCGGGGCCGCCGTGATGACCGCGGCGCTGCCGGCACTGTGCGTCTACCAGGTGCTTGCCGCGCGCCTGCCGATCTCGCTGTGGCTGGCCGGCATGCTGGGGGCGGTCGCCGCCATGTGGAGCATCCTGCACCTGGCGCTGAACGGGTCGCTGCGACGCTCCACCTATCTGGTGGTGCGAGCCTTCGTCGCCGCCGAGCTGGTTGCCTCCCTCGAGTGGCAACTGGAGGTGTTCCTCCTCGACGGGCATGCCGGCACGCGGCCGGCGGCGCTCTGTGCAATCGTCGTCGACGGCGTCGTGCTCGGGGCCGTCTACCTGCTGGAGCGGCCCCGGTTCCGCAGCGAGGTCGTTCCCACCACCGCTACCGTGGCCGGGGCGGCGGCAATCGCCGCTATTACCTTCGCCATGTCCAATCTCAGTTTCCTCAGCACGGCCACCCCCTTCTCCGGGCGGCTGGGAGCCGAGGTCTTCTACATCCGCACACTCGTGGATCTGTGCGGATTCATCATCCTGTACGCCCAGCGGGAGGTGGACCTGCAAAACCGGGCTTCCTTCGAACTTGCCGGCACCGAGGCGCTGCTGCGCTCACAGTACGAGCAGTACCTGACCTCCAAGCGGGCCATCGACATCGTCAACCGCAAGTACCACGACCTGCGGCATATGATCGCTTCGGTGCGCGCAGAGCCGGACCCCACGATTCGCCTGGACCGGCTCGGCGAACTGGAGGCGTCCGTGCGCCCCTACGAGGTGTTCGTGCGTACCGGCAGCCCCGTGCTCGATGTGATTCTGACCGACCGGGAGCAGGTCTGTCTGGAGGCCGGCGTCACCATGACCACGATCGCCGATGGTGCCGCGCTCGGCTTCATGGCCGCCGCGGACCTGGCCACGCTGGTTGGCACCGCTCTGGACAACGCCCTGGACGCGGTCTCAAGCAGCGGGGACGCCGACCGGTGGATCCGTGTTGATGTGCGTACCCGCCGCGGATTCGTACTGATCGAGGTGGAGAATCCGCTGGCGCGCGGGCAGGTCATGTCCACCGACGGCGAGCCCCCACGGCGCGCCGGGGCGAGTGGCGGCGCGCACCGGTACGGCCTCGGCGCCATTCGCGCGGCCGCCGAGGCTTACGGCGGGCAGGTCACCGCGGGAGAGAGTACACAAGGCACCTTCATGCTGCGCGTACTGCTGCCGATCCCCACCGCGCTCCCTCACCGAGACCGGCGTCGGTAACACACCGAGACCTGTAGAGGCTACATACCGAGGTCGGGCGTTGTGATCCTGTGTTTGGGGTGTGGTGAAGCCCCACTCCCGGCCCCAAGGAAGGCTCCGGTCCCGTTCTCAGTTCAGGGCCAGTACTCGGCGAGCCACCTGGTAACCGGCCACCGGCACCCAGTCCCCGGGGCGCCCCGGCAGCGTCATCAGCCGTCCCATGACGGAGCGGCGCACCCGCCGGGCCACGTCGGGCCGCGTGGCATCCAGACGTTCCCAGAGCTGCTGCTTTATGGCGATATTGCGGGGCGTACCCGAGCGCAGCGCCATGGTCGTGATCACCACCGCGCTCATGGTGTAGATGTGCACCAGGTAGCGCAACAGTGCATTCGGCACGTCGCCCTCGTGGGGCATCGCCTCCAGCATGAGCGCGTTCACCCGGTCGTGCTGGTCCAGGCGTGCCACGATCACGTCGTCGGCGACCGACTGCCCGGCCCGCCCCACCGTGTAGTAGTACAGGTCCAGGTCCAGGTAGGTCAGCGTGCGCACGTGGCGTAGCGGTTCGAAGGCGAACAGGTTGTCCACGTAGAAGCAGTGCTCGGGCAGCCGCATTCCGGAGCGCTCCAGCACCTCCCGTCGGTAGGCGAGGGAGTGCATCATGAGGTACTGGTCGGGGCGGAAGCGTCCGACGTCGTCCCAGCCGCCAATGCGTCCGCTCGGGAGCAGCCCCCGGAAGCGCACGACGTGGCGGCCGGGCCTGATCCCCCGCGGGCCTCGGCGGGCGGGTCCGTGGCGGAGCCGGTACCAGGCGGGCGTGCCCTCACGGACGTACACGAAGTTGGTAACCACCAGGTCCGGCTCGTTGCCGTCCCGTTGCCACGAGCGCAGGGCCACGAGCAGGGTGCGCAAGGCGCCGGGATCGATGGCGTCATCAGCGTCGCACACCTTCAGCCAGGTACCCCGGGACGCGGCGACCCCGGTGTTTATGGCACCGCCGTGCCCCTTGTTCTCCTGATGGATGACCTCGATGGCCGTGTGCGCCGCGGCGTAGGCGTCGGCAAGGGCGCCGGTTCCGTCCGTGGCACCGTCGTCGACGACGATGATCTCCAGGGCGCCGCTCCCATCATCTGCCGCCACGAGACTGGACAGGCAACGGCCCAGGCAGTCCTCGGCGTTATACGCGGGGACTACGACCGTGATGAGCGGGCTAGCGGTCACCGTGCGGATCTCCTTGTTAGACGGAGTCCCGGCGTACCGCGGTCATCGGGCAGTCGCCCGACCCGCGCCCGAGGCGCTCCTGGTGATTGACGTGCATGACCCTACCGGACCGTGCCCGGCTCAGTGTACCGACGGCACCCCGGCCTGGGTGTCTGCTTCCGACTGTGCGTCCGCATCCTCGGGCACGCGCTTGAAGATCACCTTGAAGATCGGGAAGAACACCCAGAAGGAGATGGCCGCGTTGATGATCATGGTGACCACGTCCGCCACGGTCTCACCGGTGGAGGCGCCGAGCGTGCCCTTGCACCAGGAGTAGATGGGCTCCTTGTACAGCACTTGGAGGGCGGCGGCCACGATGGTGATGACCACGTAGGCCAGCGCATACCAGAAGGCCGCCTTCCAGATGGAGGAGTTCGACTTGAAGGTGATGGAGCGCTGGGCGAAGAAGTTGATCACCTGGGCGATCAGCAGGGTGATCTCAACCGCCAGGAAGTAGGCAAGACCACCGCCGGAGCCGTCGGCCTGGATGGGGCCGGCCACGTAGTCGAACAGGTAGACGGGGCTGCCGCCCGAGGACCCGACCGGCAGGAACTGGAAGGTGGTGCCCTGGAGCGAGGTGAATCCGAAGATCCACCGGAACACCGGCATCAGGATCAGCTGCAGCAGGGTCACGCCGTTGGACAGGATGAAGAAGACGATGAACTGGGCGATGGTCTCGTGCCGCTCCTCGAAGCGGTGCCACCAGGCGGTGATCGATTTCATGCGTGGTCTCGGTTTCTGTTGTCTCTTTTAACGATGGGAACTGGATGGATTAGAGGCGGGACCGGTATCCCCCGGGCCCGACGGAGTCAGCGGGGGCCATCAAGCCGTCTCTGGGTGGCCTTGTCCTGGCGCCGGTTGTGGAAGAAACCACCCACGATGGTGCGCAGGCCGTGCAGCCCACGGCCGCCCGCGAAGTCGACGATGCCGTCGACCATCTCGGCGGACACCATGCCGCCGGTCATCTTGCCCATGGCGCGCAGCGGCATGTTGAGCATGAACAGGATGTTCAGATCGGGTTTGCCGGAGGCGTCGGCCTTGGCCTTCTGGCGTTCCAGGATCTTGACGGCCAGCTTGCCGATGCGGCTGCGGCCGTGGGCGAGGTCGGAGATGGGGCTGTTGGGGCCGATGCGGCCGGATGTCTCCGGCTGCGGCACAGGTCGTCCGAGCAGCGCAGCGAACTCGGCGTCGGTGGCATCGGTGACGGTGCCGTCCAGGTAGTGGCCCAGGGCCGGGTCGGCCGGGGCGACCGGGTCGCCGTCCACCTCCCAGGGGGCCTCGAGCGGAAGGTCATCGGCGTTGCGCCCCACCCGCACGCGCCACGTTCCGGCCGGGTGCACCCAGCGCCCCTCGCGCACCGAGTAGCGGCGGAAGGTGTAGTCATCGAAGGGGATGGTCACTGTCGCCGTCTCCCCCGCCGCCACGGGGACCTTCGCGAAGCCCTTCAGCTCGCGGTCCGGCCCCCACACGCCGTCGGGGGCGGTGACGTACAGCTGGACCACCTCGGTGCCGTCGACGGCGGAGGTGTTGGTGACCGTCAGGTGCGCGCCGCCCTTGTCCAGGCTCAGCCCGGAGTACTCGAAGCTGGAGTAGGACAGTCCGAAGCCGAACGGGTGGGCCACGGGCGTGCCGGTGGTGGTGTAGTAGCGGTAGCCGACGTAGGGGCCGTCCTTGTACAGGGCGAGCTCCCCCGTGGCCGGGAACCAGGCAGAGGTGGGGTTGTCCTCGTAGCGCACCGGGTAGCTCTCAGCCAGGCGGCCGGAGGGGTTGACCGCGCCGGTGAGCACCCGCAGTGCAGCGCCGGCACCGGCCTGCCCGGACAGACTGGTGTGGACCACGGCCCGGGTGTGCTCCTCCCAGTCGGTTTCCACCGCGGATCCGGCGGAGACGACGGCGACCACGTTGGGGTTGGCACGGGCGACGGCGGCAAGCAGCCGGGTCTGCGCCTGCGGCAGGCGCATGTGGGGGCGATCCAGGCCCTCGGATTCGGACAGCTCATCCAGCCCGATGTAGGCCAGTACCACCTCCGCCCGCCCGGCCAGGGCGACCGCCTCGTCGAGCAGGGCCTGGTCGGGCTTGCCCTGGCGGTCGTAGCCCTGGGCGTAGCCGACCAGCTCCAGACCGGTACCGGCAATCTCCTCCAGGGTGGTCTCCAGCCGGGTCGGGTTGATCTGCGAGGAGCCCGAGCCCTGGTAACGGGGCGTGGAGGCCATGTCACCGATGACGGCGACGCGTGTGCCCGGGGCCAGCGGCAGGATGCCGTCCTGATTGCGCAGCAGCACGATGGACTCCTCGGCCACCCGGCGGGCCAGGGCATGGTGGGCGTCGACGTCGAAGGTCGGCCGGTCCTCCGGGGCGGTCCTGGCCGAGGGCGCGGACGTGGCCATGGCAATGACCTCGGCGGCCCGCGCGTAGACGGCCTCACGGCTGATGCGCCCCTCCTCGACGGCGGCGACGACCTCCCGTGCGGAGTGCAGCCCCGGTGCGGGCATCTCCAAGGAGGAGCCGGCCGCGGCGGCCGCCGCGGCGTCATTGGAGCCGCCCCAGTCGGAGACCACCAGCCCCATAAAGCCCCATTCTCGGCGCAGGATGTCGGTGAGCAGCTGCGGGTGCTCGTTGGCATAGGTGCCGTTGACCCGGTTGTAGGAGCTCATCAGTGCGCGCGGGTGCGCCTCGCGCACGACGACCTCGAATGCGGTCAGGTAGATCTCGCGCATGGTGGCCTCGTCGACTACGGAATCCGAGGCCATGCGGCGCAGTTCCTGACCGTTGACGGCGAAGTGCTTCGGGGTGGCGGCCACGCCCCGTGACTGGATGCCGCGGACGAGGCCGGCGGCCATGCGGCCGGCGAGGATGGGGTCCTCGGAGTAGTACTCGAAGTTGCGTCCGCACAGCGGGGAACGCTTGATGTTCATCCCCGGCCCCAGCAGTACGTCCACGCCGAGTGCGAGTGCCTCCTGTCCGAGCGCGGCGCCCATCTGCTCGGCCAGATCCGGGTCCCAGGAGTTGGCGACCGTGGCCGCCGTCGGGAAGCAGGTGGCGGGCTCGGAGGCGGCGATGCCTAGGTGGTCGCCGCTGCCGAGCTGGCGGCGCACGCCATGCGGCCCGTCGGACAGGACGAAGGAGGGGATGCCGCGCTGGGGCAGGGCGCGCGAGTCCCATTCGGAGGCGCCCGAAAGGAGGGCGGCTGCCTCTAGAAGGGTGAGGTCCGAGGCGGTGGCGGTCACGGCGTGTTCCTTACCTTGACGGGTGGTCTGAATGGGTTGGGTACCGAAGCGTGTGGCTCCAGTGCGGGTCGCCGACTGGGGCGGGGCGAGAAGCGGCCTCCTCGCCCCGCCCCACGCGCCGATTACTTCGTCTCGGAGCTCTCGACGGCGGCGGTGGCCTCCGCCCGGCGGTGCCGGTAGCGGCGGATGGCGAGTGCCTCGAGCGCGAGCAGGCCGATGCCGAGCACGGCCAGGACGCCCCAGGTCAGGTACTCCCAGGAGGCCCGCTGCACATCCGGCTGACCGTCCTGGTATATCCAGGAGTTGGCGACGGTGTACAGGATGTTGTGCGCGGACTCCCGCATGGCGATCACTCCGGTGGCGGAGGTGTTCTGCACGGAGTTGACGGTGATGTCCGTGGTGGCGAGCATCATGTCACCGCCGTTGCGGGTGAGCTGGTCGGCGTTCTGGTAGCCGTAGCCGGCGAAGTAGTCCGTCAGCGTCATGCCGCGGAAGCCCCACTCGTCACGCAGTACGGTGCGCTGCAGCTCGGGCAGTGCTCCGGCATAGGTGGTGCCGATGTAGTTGAAGGCGGTCATCACCGCGCCGGCGCCGCCGTCCTTGATGCCGATTTCGAAGGGCTTGAGGTAGATCTCGCGGATCGCCTGTTCGTTGGACCAGGTGGCCAGCATGTTGGTGCGGTTGGTCTCCTGGTCGTTCATGGCGAAGTGCTTGATGAAGGCGTACACGCCCAGTTCCTTGGCGCCCTGGATCTCCTGGGCGACCTGGGTGCCGGCCAGGACCGGGTCCTCGGAGAAGTACTCGAAGTTGCGGCCCGCGTAGGCGTAGCGGTGAGTGTTGGTGGCCGGCGCATACCAGCCGGCCACGTCCATGTCGTGGGCCATGGTGCCGATGGCGGTGCCGAATTCGTGCGCCAGCTCCTGGTTCCAGGTGGCGGCGACGGACACCGCCGACGGCAGGCCGATGGAGCCGACGCCGGTGAAGTTGTTGTTCAGCGAGGCGGGCCCGTCCACGTCGGACACACGCACCTTGCCAACGGAGTCCACGGCCACGGAACCGTAGCCGCCGTTGGCGATCAGGCTGTTCATGTCGGCGACGGACAGCTGGTCGAGCAGCTGGTCCCACTTGGGATCGTCGTAGTCCAGGCCGTACATGTCACCCAGGACCAGGCCGTTGTCGGCGCCGGTGGTGGGCATCTGGTCGGAGTCGTCATCGAAGGCGGTGGAGTCGTAGTTGGAGTTGGCGACGAAGGCCGCCCGGTGCTCCTCCGACATCTCCAGGCTGGCCGGGGCGCCGGTGGCCTCCTCGTAGTTGGCGAAGGAGTCCGCCCGGGAGAGGTAGGTGACGTCACCGGCGGCGGCGTCGAACTGGTTGGTGGCGACGATGGCGTCACCGCTGTGCGTGTTGTCGTCGGAGTCGTAGGTGATGGTCGCATCGACCGTGAGGGTCTGCTCGTCGATCACCGTGTGGGAGTCCGAGCGCAGGGAAATGGTGTAGTCGCCGGCCTCGAGCACATAGGCGCGAGCGTTCAGGTAGTCGTAGGAGGCCATGTCGTCCTCGGCGAAGGTGACGGTGACGGTCTCGGAGGCGCCTGGCTCCAGCAGGCCGGTCTTGCCGTAGGCGGCCAGGTTCACGGCCGACTTCTCAATGCCGCCATTGGTGTAGGGCGCGGTGTAGTAGACCTCCACCACGTCCTTGCCGGCCCTGTCTCCGGTGTTGGTGACGGTCACGTCGAGGCTGATCGTGCCGTCGGCGTCGCGGCTGATATCCCCCATCTCCTGGGTGAAGGTCGTGTAGGACAGGCCGTAGCCGAAGGGATAGGTGACGGCCTCGTCGTAGTCGATGACGCCCTCGACGGCCGCCGTCTCGTACCAGCGGTAGCCGACGTAGATGCCCTCCACGTAGTTGACGAAGGCGGGGTAGGTGGTGGCGTCGGTGAAGGGCGAGGACTGGCCGTACTCCTCCATGTTGGTGTAGGTGAAATCACCGAAGTTGTTGGCGGCCGGAGAAGCCTTCAGGTCCGCGGCGAAGGTGTCGGGGGTCTTGGCGGAGGGATTCACCTCGCCGTCGAGGATGCGCCCCAGGGCGTTGAAGCCCACCTGACCGCCGGGGATGGCCCAGATGATGGCGTCAATCTCGGGGTCGGCTGCCAGATCGGACAGGTCGAAGGCGTTGGCGCCGTTGTAGACAACAACCACGGTCTCGGAGTTGTCCTTGGCGAGCTGGATGAGGTCGCGCTCGGGGGCGGTGAGTTCCAGGTAGCCCTGCCCGTCGGCGAAGTCGGTCTGGGTGGTGGAGTTGTCGGTGTAGGAGAAGGCGTCGTTGGCGGCGACCTCGGCGTTGACGTCCAGTGGCAGGTCGAAGCCCTCCCCGCCGGAGCGGGCGATGGTCACCACGGAGGTGTCGGAGAAGTCCTGAATGGAGCTCACGACGGCGTCGGTGTACGCCTCGGAGGTGGGCTCCGGCAGGGTCCAGTCGGCGGCGAACATGCCGACCTCGGGGCGCTCGGCGCGGTAGTCGTTGTAGAGGTCACTCAGTTCGGTGTTGGTCTCGAATCCGGCGTTGTGCAGGCCGTCCAGTAGAGAGGTCGTGGGGTTGTCTGGCGAGAGAGAGCCGGATCCGGTGCCGCCGTAGACGGGGTTGGTGGAGGCCCAGCCGAGCACGTTGATGGCGGAGCCGTCTTCGAGCGGCAGCGCGGCATTGTCGTTCTTCAGCAGAACCATGCCCTCGTCGGAGATCGTGTTGCCGAGTTCTTCGACGGAGGCCTTGGTTTGCTCGGTCAGCGTGCCGGAGCCGGAGGAAAGGTCAAGGATGGTCTTCAGACCGCCGTACATCATGCCGGTCACGGCAACCGCGATGGCGACCACCGCCACGATCCAGGTGGTGGACCGCACGAGCTTGCGGGTCGGCTTGTTGAGACTGCGCGCGACAATCGTGATGATGAGCGCCGCCAGCAGCGCCACACCGATGGCGATCAGTTGCGGCCGCAGGCTCGCCACCACGTTCCAGACGTCGTTCCAGTTGATCGACAACACTGTCGGGACACCTCTCTGTGTTCCCCGCATGGGATTGCGAGGGGGATGGGGATGCTCACCGGCGGGACGGGCTTCGAACCGCCATCACTGGGCGTCCGGGACCGCGTACTACCGGCCATTGACATGCAGTCGTATTCTCGGTCGATATCAGTCCGCTACACCGTCTTGACCGCTCGATCTGTCGGTTCGTGCGCATAACCTGTCAAACGTCAGTCCAAGGCCACCTCGCGATCATCGAGCGTCCCAGGAGGATCCATGAGCACCACACGCATACTCATCATGATCGCCGTCTACGCACTCAGCATCATCATGGTGCTGCTGACATTACCCCTCCTGCGCGGTGGAGCCCGCCCGGACAAGGCACGCATCACCGAGCCCGTGCCCGGGGCGGGGACAACCACCTATGAGTACCCCGTCCAGCGCCCCGACGCGAGGGCCCAAATCGGCCTGGTCATCCTGTTCGGCTGCGGTGTGGCGCTCCTCGTCTTCGTCACATTGCCCCTGACTGATGATTTGAAGGCTGTAGCGATCATCGCCGCGCTCGCGCTGGTCTGTATCGGCTACTGCTGCTATACCCTGGCCGCCTATCGCAACTGCAGCCTCATCGACGCTCCCACGCTGATCGCCGGCACCGACTGGCGCGGCCGCGCTGTGCAGATCCCCCATCAGGAGATCGCCTCGTTCTCGACCACCGGGCAGCGCTCGTCGGTCGTGCGCGACCAGCGCGGGCAGAAGCTACGGCTCAATATGAACTGGTTCTCCACCCCCAACCTGGCTCTCTATCTGCTGCGCGCCACCGCCGAGGGCCGCTTCCCGGGCAAGCGTCCGGGTGACCCGCGGGAGCTCAACCGGGGGCTGAACCGGGTGCAGTCCGCGCTCAACTTCCAGTGCGCCAAGCCCCTGCGGGAGGTGCTGCTCCAGGGGCCGGCCGCCAATCCGACGGCCTTCCACCGCGACCCCGCCGCACCGGAGGGCACCGGCTGGACCGGTCCGGAGTATGAGGCGTGGGCAAATATGGTGAACACCATTTTCTGGAGCTAGCCGAGCCTTCGCGCGGGCGTGGACAGAGTTGTCTGCCCGCGCCCGCGCGCCCTCACCCCCTTAGGTCACTTGCTCAGTCCTCAATCACCGAGCCGTCCAGGTGCAGGCCGAAACCGTAGTCATAGGCGTTGCCCGCGGAGTCGGTGTAGGGGGTCAAGTCCTTCGGGACGTCCTCCTGGTTGGCCTCCACGGTGTCCATATCCGCGGGGAACTGGATGGGCAGGCGGCCGTTGGACTCGTGCAGGCCCAGCGCGATCCTGATCAGGGCCTCGTCGGCGACTCCGAAACCCACGACGATGGCGTCGGCGCGAGCCTCGAACTCTGCGGGAACCACCGGGTTCGTGGCCTTGAGCGCCACGACGACGGGGATGTCCCGGTCCGAGGCGGCCACCGCGTCAGCGGCCCGGTTGAAGGCGTCCAGGTCGGCGGCGTTGGAGATCGCCGAGGTGGCTCCGTAGTAGGAGCGGTTCTCCCGGCCGCCGTCGTCGAGGATGTCCCCGGAGATGGAGGTGCGTCGGACGTTTTCCCCATCGGCGGTATAGGTGCCGTACTGGAGGGAGAGTGGGTACCAGCTGTCCTCCTCCTCGTTCCAGCCGGCCTTGGAGAAGCTGGTGCCGTTGATCGGCGAGCGCATGCCCACGAGCACCAGGTCCACATCGGTCAGGTCGGGCGCCGTATAGCCGGTGACGTGTCCGTCGGCGTCGTATTCGACCTCGTCTGTGACGACCTTGCCGAAATACTGCTCGGCGACCTCCACGTCGAGGGAGGGTCCCTCGGTGTACTCGGCCTCGCTGAAGGCACTGTTGAATCCAGTGTCGTAAGTCTGCGGGATGTAGACCGTCTTGTCGGAGAAGTCCGCCTCCGGATCCAGGGTGATGGCGCCGTCGTTCTTGAGGGTCACGACGGAGTTGAGCTGAGCTTCCTGGCCGGCCGTCACCTTGTCCTGCGATCCCACCTGTGCCTGGGACGCGGCCAGATCCAGGAACGGGTCATCGAAGGCGCCGATGTTGAAGGACATGGTCAGGATGCGCGCCGCCGACTGCTGCCAGCGGGTCTGGGCGTCGATGTCCAACTCCCCGGCCTCGTACGCCTCCTGCCATAGGTCGTAGGCCGCCAGTACGGGGGCGGCGTCGTTGTTGCCGCCGAACATGTCGGTACCGTTCTTGATGATCTGGAAGTGACGCTCTTCGACGCTCAGGTCCTCCGCACCCCAGCCGGTGGCGATAACCGGATCGTCGGGGTCGGTGGTGGCGCGGGTGACTCCCCAGTCGGTGACGACGACGCCCTCGTAGGCGTTGTCATCACGCAGCTCGGAGAGCTTACCGTCGTCATAGGAGGAGCCCATCCGCTGGGTGTACTCGGGCTCGCCTTCGGCGTTCAGGGTGATCGAGTAGGAAGTCATCACGGCCGAAGATTCCAGCGCCTGCTGGAACACCGACCGGTGCTCGGCGGAGTTGCCCCCAACCATGACCTCGTACTTGCCGGCATTGGTGTGGGACTCGCGCCCGCCCTCGCCGGCGCCGTCACCGGGCCAGTGCTTGATCATGGTCGCCACCGAGTCCGTGCCCCAGTCGCCCTCGCCGCCGTCCTGCGTGTACGTGCCCTGGAAGCCGGCCACGTAGTTGGCGGCCATTGCCCCGGCCATCTCGGCGTCTTCACCAAAGGTTCCGGACACGCGCAGCCACCGGGGCTCCGTGGCCAGGTCGATCTGTGGGGACAGGGCCGTACCGATACCGAGGCTCCGATACTCCTGTGAGGCCATCTGCCCGAACTGGAGCACCGTGTCGGGATCGAAGGTGGCGGCCAGCCCCAATGATCCGGGCCAGCTGGAGATCTCACCAACCCCCGTGAAGGCGCCGTCACCGGAGGCGTCCGAACGCGGATCGGAGGAGAAGTTGACCGGGATGTAGGGGGTGTCGGCGGAGGCGAGAGTCTCCACGTAGGCCTGCATCTGGTTGACCCACTGCACGTTGGCGGTCACGTCCGAACCGCCCGCGTTCAGCACTGCCCGCAGGTAGGACTCGGACAGGTACTGCTGTTGTTCGGCGGTCAACCCGTCCTCGGGCGCGCGTTCATGAGCGGAGAAGAGCATCAGCCCGGCCATCTGCTCCTTGGACAGGCCGGTGGCGTAGTCGGCGGCCCGCTCGCTCCCCGTCCGCCGCCAATCCTCGGCGGGGTCGAGCTCGCCGTTGCCGTTGAAGTCCTTGAAGGCATAGGTGTACTCGCCCTCAACCTGCTCAATGATGGTCATGCCGCCGTCGGCCGAGTAGCTCAGTACCTGGCCCCCGTTGGAGTTGACGACTCTGGTGAACCTGGTTTGACCATCGTCCAGTTCCTGAGTGATGTAGGTGTTGCCGTTGTTCTCCAGGTTCGAGGATGCGGTCGCGTCGGCGGTGGAACCGCCGGAGGTGCATCCTGTCAATGCCAGAGCCGCAGCCACGGCAACGGCGGCTAGGCTCCTTCCACATGTGATCTTCATTGATCTCTCCTTGCAGGGTTCTTCAGGGCTCAGCGGCCCGCCCCGGTGGGAGGTGGGGCCGCGCGTTCGGGCGAGTCTGCCGGAGACGTACCGACGACGAACTCCTCACCGCGGTTGTGAAGTCTCGGGACGCAGCGGCACCGTCGCCGGGGATGCCCGAACTCCCTCATCGTATGAGTCACAGCCCATTCCTGCGGCGGACTACAGCAGGAACTGTCGGTCGCGGCGCATAAACTGCATCCAATCCACCACCCGGGCCGTTGTCCCGTCATGTGAGACGCCCGGGATTCCTTTTGCCCACCGCCCGCGGCGCCCTTACCCTCACGCACGCGACCGCCGTCGAGCGCTGGAGACAGCAAGGAGGCACCCATGCGCACCCCCGCAGACCAAGAAACCGCCCTTCCCGGGGCGGCCCCCACCGCCAACCGTGTGCCGACCGGGCCGCTCGGACCCGACGCGCCCGGCTACACTCCGCCCGCACCCGGCACCGACACTCCGCGCCACACGCTTCTACCCGCCTACTTCGGTCGCTTCGGCGGCCAGGAGGTCCCCGCCGAACTGCTGCCCGCGCTCGACGAACTCGAGGCCGCCTACACCGAGGCCGTCGCGGACCCAGCCTTCGAGGCCGAGCTTACGGACCTGCGAGCAACCTACCTGGGGCGCGAGACACCCGTCTTCGAGTGCCGTCACCTGCCGCTGACCGGCGGCGCCCGCATCCTACTGAAGCGGGAGGACCTGGCTCACGGCGGGGCCCACAAGGGCAACAACGCGCTCGGTCAGGCGCTGCTGGCCAGGCGCATGGGCAAGCGACGGCTGATCGCGGAGACCGGCGCCGGTCAGCACGGCACCGCCACCGCCATGGTGGCCGCGCTGATGGGCATGGAGTGCACCATCTACATGGGTGCGCACGACGTGGAGCGGCAGCGCCCCAACGTGGAGCGCATGGAGCTGATGGGGGCCACCGTGGTGCCGGTGACCGCCGGACAAGCGGGCCTGAAGGATGCGATCGACGCCGCCCTCGCCGAATGGTGCACCCGCTTGGAGGACACCTTCTACCTGATGGGCTCGGCCACCGGGCCACATCCCTTCCCCTCGATCGTGCGTCACTTCCAGGAAGTGATCTCCAGGGAGTCCCGCCGCCAGGTGCTTCAGCGCTACGGCGCCCTGCCCGACGCCGTCATCGCGGCCGTGGGCGGCGGCTCCAACGCGATCGGCGCCTTCGCCGCCTACCTGGATGACCCATCGGTGCGGCTGATCGGCGTGGAGCCGGCCGGACGGGGACTGGGCACCGGCGAGCACGGCGCCCCCATCAACGCCGGCCGCACCGGGGTGCTGCACGGCATGCGCTCCTTCGTCATGCTCGACGACGACGGCAGCGTCCTGCCCTCACACTCGGTCTCCGCCGGACTCGACTACCCCTCGGTGGGACCGGAGCACGCCCACCTGGCCGACACCGGGCGGGCCGAGTACGTGGCCATCACCGACGCCGAGGCACTGGAGGCCTTCCGTCTGCTGAGCCGCCACGAGGGCATTATTCCGGCCATGGAGTCGGCGCACGCTGTCGCCCAGGCACTCGAACTGGCCCGCGAATATGCCGAGACCGACCACCCCGACGCCACCGAACCGCTGCTGCTGGTGAACCTGTCCGGCCGCGGCGACAAGGACATGGACGAGGTGCGCGAGCACCTGTCCTGACGGACGAGGTACCCGCGCACCTGCCAGATCAGCGTCGCCGTTTCAGTCGGCGCTCGCCCGGGCCTTGGCCCGCCTCGAACGCCACCGCAACACGACGGCGGTCATCGCGCCCACGCACAGCAGGCCCGTCACCACATCGATGATGATCGCCATGGTGGTGAGCCGGTCCAGGCCGCCATCATCGGTCTCCACGGTGTAGTTGCCGGAGTTGGCCACCGTGTACAGCACGTTCTTCGAGGCCTGCCGCAGCGCCGTCACCATGGTCGGCGAGTCCTGGTTCTCGATCTCCGAGCGGGCCTGGGAGCCCATGCCCAGCATGATGTCGTTACCGTTGAGCACCGAGTCCATGGTGATCTGGTAGCCGTAGGACCCGTACCAGTCGGTCAGCACCATGCCCTCGAAGCCCCACTCGTCCCGCAGGACGCCGTTGAGCAGGTCGGCGTTGGCGCCGGCGTAGCGATTGCCGATGAAGTTGAAGGAGGACATCACCGCATACGGCCCCTCCGCCCGGTTCTTCACCACGATCTCGAAGGGCCTGAGGTAGATCTCCCGCATCGTCTGCTCCGTGGCGAAGGTCTGCAAGAAGGTGCAGCGGTTGATCTCCTGGTCGTTCATCGCGAAGTGCTTGATGTAGCCGTATACGCCCTTGGCCGCCGCCGCATTGGTGGTTGCCGAGGCGATCTTGCCGGCGAGCACGCCGTCCTCCGAGTAGTACTCGAAGTTGCGTCCGCCGAAGGCGGTGCGGTGGGTGTTCATGGCGGGGCCGTACCAGCCGTAGATGTGCGCATCGGCGAACTCCTGGGCGATGCCGGCGCCGACTTCACCTGCCAGCTCGGTGTTCCAGGTCTGGGCGATGAGCACCTCGGCCGGGTAGGGGGTGCCCATCACGCCGATGACCCAGTCGTTCAGGCCGGCGGGCCCGTCAGAGTCGAGCGCGGCCCGCTTGTCGATGGAGCCGATGCCAACGGTCTGGAAGCCGCCGACGGCGACCAGCTCGGACATCTCCTCGACGGTGAGCTGGTCCAGCAGCCGGTCCCACTGCTCATCGTCGTAGGCGAGTCCGGTCATGTCGCGCAGACTCAGGTCGCCGTCCGCACCGGTCGTGGGCATGACCGCATCAGGGTCCTCGTGATCGGCCGGGTTGTAGTTGGCCACCGAGTAGGAGTCGATGAAGGCCTTCTCCTCCTCGGTCATGGTCAGGTCCTCCGCGGTCGGCGCGGCGGTGGCCTCGTCGTAGTTGGCGAATCCGCCGGCGCGGGAGAGGTAAGTGACATTACCGGCCGAGTAGTCCTCGAAGCGGTTTGTGGCGACCTCGGAGTCGGAGGCGCGTCCCTCGGCGGAGTAGTCCACGTCGGCGTCCACCGTGAAGGTCTCGGAGTCCAGCACGGTGTGGGAGTCGGAGCGGGCGGAGATGGTGTACTCGCCGGCCTCCAGCACGTAGCCGCCGTCGGCGGTCTTCAGGGCGGAGGAGTCGTAGGAGGCGAGCTCCTCCTTGGGGATCGCGAAGTCGATCGCCTGGGTGGCACCGGGATCGAGCAGCTCGGTCTTGGCGAAGTCGACCAGGTTCACGGAGGCCTTCTCGATGCCGCCGTCGGTGTACGGCGGCGTGGAGTACAGCTCGACCGCGTCCTTGCCGGCCACGTCACCGGTGTTCGTGACGGTGACCGTCACCTGCACGTCGTCCCCGTCAGCATTGAAGGCGGTGATCTCGTGGGTGAAGTCGGTGTAGGACAGCCCGTAGCCGAAGGGGTAGCGCACGGCGGCGTCGTAGTCGAAGCCCTCCACGGCGTCGTCGTGGGCGGTCTCGTAGTAGCGGTAGCCGACGTAGATGCCCTCGTTGTAACTCACGCGGCCGAGTACGCCCTGGAAGCCGGGGTCCGCCGCCGTGTACTGCTCCACCAGGTCATCCACATTCGTGTAGGTGAAGTTGCCGTAGTTGTTGTAGGCGGGCGTAGTGGTCAGGTCGTTGACGAACATGTCCACGGTGTGCCCAGAGGGGTTGACCTCGCCGGACAGGATGCGTCCCAGCGCCCCCATGGCGTTCTGGCCTGTTCCGGGGGCGAGCAGCACGGACTTGATGGAGGGGTAGTCGTCCAGCCAGTCCAGCTCCATCGTGTTGTTGGAGTTGATCAGCACGATCACCTGGGAGAAGTTGTCGTTGACGATCTGCAGCATGTCCTTCTCGGTACGTGACAGCTGCAGGTAGTGCTCACCCGCCTCGAAGTCGTCGTAGTCGCCGTTGTTGGTGTACTCGGCGTTGAAGTAGCCGTAACGTTCATTACCTCCGGCAACAGTCTCGGCCATCTTGGCGTAGTCGCCGTCGATCACGGCCTTCATGTCGGTGGGCAGGTCCTGCCCCTCACCGCCGGAGCGGGCCAGCACCACCACGGCGGTGTCGGAGAATTCCTTGGCCTCACCCAGCACCTCGTCGGTGTAGACGTCGGCGGTCGGCTCCGGCAGGGTCCAGTCGGTGAAGCCGATCGTGCCCGTGGTGCCCTGGGACTCGCGGGTGTCCCGGTAGCTGGTGTACAGCTGCGTTAGGGTGTCGTTGGTGGCGTATCCGGCGTCGTGCAGGGAGTCCAGGACGCCGGTGGCGTTGGACATGTCGGCAGCGCCGGAGCCGGTGCCGCCGTAGATCGGGATGGTGGAGGCCCACCCGAAGACGTTGAGGTTGGTGGTCTCGGCCGGAAGTGGCAACAGTCCGTCGTCGTTCTCGGCCAGCACGAATCCCTCGTCGCCGACGCGGCCGATGATCTCCTCCGAGGCGGCGCGCGAGGCGTCCGAGACACTGCCCTGCACATTGACGAGGATGGACACGGTCGAGTACAGCGGACCGAAGACCACCAGGTTGCCGATTACGACGACGGCCACAACCGTGGTCAGGCCGGCGCCCCAGCGCCACAGGTGCCGGTCCCCCTTCTTGGCCAGCCAGTGCGCGCCGATCGCCACCGCGATCGCAACCAGGATGATGACGAGGAGCGTGTAGATGTAGCCGGAGCATTCATGGACATATGTCTCAACGTCCGCCGATGAGACTCCCATGCCGCCGAGAATCGGCGTCAGTATGTTGATGATGAGCTGGAGCACAATGGTCTCCTTGGACAGGTTGGGTTCGGGTCGTTCGGGTCGTGCCCCGAGGGGCTTGCGGCTCGGCGGGAGCGCGTCGGTCGTCGGCGCGGCGGCGAGCGGGCCATCGTTGGCACCCAAGACTTTATGGCTCCGATCACATTCCCGGGCCCGATGCCGCACAATTTGTCGGCCCGGGCGCATGTTCTGCCTGTTCTCCGTCCGCCCGGCCCGTCTCACCACGTGTCACCGATTTGGCCCGTCCCGCACGCCGGTCTAACCTGCCGCCATGACCGCGTTCCGCACCAGCCAGTGGTGGTGGCTCCCCAATGGGCGAGCCACTCACGCCGCATAGCCGGCGCCGGATCACAAGAGCTCGTCACCTGGCGGGCTCTTCGCATACGGGGCGAATCCCACCGGTGGCACGAACAGGAAGGCAACCGATGACGCTTCCCCCACCCTCCGTATTGACGCGGTCGGTGCGCTACCAGCACGACGGCGGCACCCTGCTGGAGCACCTGGCCCGCACCGGCCTGATCGCCACCACGGCGGACACCGGCGAGCCGCGGCCGCTGGACACCGTCCTGCTGGAGTCGGTGGACATCGCCACCAAGGCCTCCCGCACGACGATCGCCGTCCTGGAGTCCTCGACCCGCCTGACCTGCCGCGGCAACGCCGTCGTCGCCGAGATCCTCCCCCAGGCGCCCGCCGACGGCGCCGCCGCCCTGGACCGGCTGCGCACCGCCCTGGCCGCCCACGTCACCGACGACGCTGCGGACAGCCTCACCCTCACCTTCCCGCCCGTCGCGAACGATTTGGAGGAGCGCGAGCGCCTCAAGGCGACTTCCACCATCGAGCCGTTGCGCGTGCTGGCTGCGGCCGACGTGGATCACCCGCACCTGCCGCTGGAGGCGGGAGTCTTCGCCTTCGACTACCTGGCGACCTTCGAGACGCTGCCCGAGGTCGCCATGGGCGCCAACACCTGCCCCGACTACCTGTTCTACGACGCCCGCATCATCCTGGTGATCGACCACCCCACCCGTGTGGCGACCCTGGTGGGTGCCTCGGTGGATGCCGCGAGTCTCGCCGCACGCCTGGACGCACTGGCCGCCGCCGCGGACGCCTTCGCCGCCGGGTACGCGGCCACGCCGCCCCCCGCCCCGCAGGACGCCGCTGAGGAGGCCGCCCACCCGGTCCTGCATGCCGCCCCCACCCAGTCCGACGCCGACTACGCCGCCGTGGTGGAGTCCATGAAGGAGTCGATCGCCGCCGGGGACGTGTACCAGGTGGTGCCCGCCCGCGGCTTCACCCTGCCCTGCCCGGACGCGCTGGCCGCCTACCATGCGCTGCGCGAGTCCAACCCGAGCCCGTACATGTTCTACGTGGGCGCTCCCGACTTCGAGCTGCTCGGCGCCTCCCCCGAGTCCGCCCTACTGCATTCGGCCAAGACCGGACAGGTCGCCATTCGCCCGATCGCCGGCACCCGCCCGCGCGGACTGGTCCCGGGCGGGGGGATCAGCCACGAGCTGGACACGCGCCTGGAACTTGAGCTGCGTACCGACGCCAAGGAGGTCGCCGAGCACGTGATGCTCGTGGACCTGGCCCGCAACGACGTCGCCCGGGTGTCCGTGCCCGGAACGCGCCAGGTCGGGGACCTGATGCGTGTGGACCGCTACAGCCGGGTCATGCACCTGGTCTCGGAGGTATCCGGGCAACTGGCCCCGGACCTGGATGCGCTGGACGCCTTCCGCGCCTCCATGACCATGGGCACCCTTACCGGCGCCCCCAAGCTGCGGGCGGCCGAGCTGATCCGCGACGCCGAGGGGGTGCGGCGCGGCAGTTACGGCGGCTCGGTCGGCTACTTCCGGGGCGACGGCGAACTGGATACCTGCATCGTCATCCGTTCCGCCTTCGTGCGCAGGGGCACGGCGCTGGTGCAGGCCGGGGCCGGCGTGGTCGCCGACTCGGTGCCGGCCGCCGAGGCCGCCGAGACCGTCCACAAGGCCAGCGCGGTGCTGGCGGCCGTCGCCGCCGCCCAGGGAGCCCAGCTCGTCATCGACTCCGGCAATGGTGCCGCCCTGCCGGAAGGGAGGCGCTGAAATGCGCGTAGTCCTGCTCGACAACCGCGACTCCTTCGTCTACAACCTGGTGGACCAGTTCGCCTCCCTGGGAGCGGATATCGCCGTCTACCGCAACACGGCCCCCGCCGCCACGGTGTTGAACGCGCTTGAACCCGCCGTCGGTGGCGACGCACACGCCGAAACGGCCCGCAGCGAGCGCCCGGTGTTGTGCCTGTCCCCCGGCCCCGGTCACCCGCGCGCCTCCGGCAACCTGATGGAACTGATCGACGCCGCCCTGGACCGCGGCATCCCCACGCTCGGCATATGCCTGGGCTTCCAGGCGATCGTCGAGTCCTGCGGCGGCTCCATCGACCGGGTCGGGCCCGTGCACGGCCGCAGCGTGCGCGTGGAGCTGACCGAGGCCGGGCGCGCCGACCCGGCCTTCCGCACCCTCCCCGACGGCCGCCTGGACGTGGCCCGCTACCACTCCCTGGGCACGCGCGCCCTGCCCGCGGCGCTCACGCCACTGGCGGTGACCGGGGCGGAGGATCCTGCCGGCCCCGGCATTGTGATGGCGGCCCGCCACCGCTCCCGCCCCGTCGTCGGGCTGCAGTTCCACCCCGAGTCCGTGCTGACCCCACAGGGCCCCACCATCCTGCACGCGCTTACCGCCGGCCTGGCCGCCGCCGCGATCACCTGACCGGCGCCGTCCCCACCCCCACGCAATTCCTCAGAACCGAATCATCAACCCCATTGTTTGTTTTAGGAGCACACCATGACCCCCGCACCCGCTGAGAACAACGCCATGCATACCCCCGCGGTGGCCGACGCCGAGGACGCGCACCGCCTGCTGCGCGGCGTCATCCAGGGCCGGCGCCTGACCCAGGATGAGACCGGCATCGTCTTCGCCGCGCTCGGCGCCGGAGACCTGTCCGAGGCCGAGACCGCCGCCCTACTGGCCGCCCTGCACGCCCGCGGCGAAACCGCCGATGAGGTGGCCGGCGCCGCGAGCGCCTTCCGCGACGCCGCCCGTCCCTTCCCCGAGGTCACCTTCCCGCTGGTGGACGTCGTCGGCACCGGCGGCGACGGCGTGGGCACCATCAACATCTCCACCGGCGCGGGCATCGTGGCCGCCTCCATGGGCGTATCCGTCGCCAAGCACGGCAACCGGGCCGTGTCCTCCAAGACCGGCGCCGCCGACGTCGTCGCCGCCCTGGGCCTGCCCCTGGACGTGGCTCCGGAGCGGGCCGTTGAGATCCTGGCCCGTGACCACTTCACCTTCCTGTTCGCCCAGGCCTACCACCCGGCCATGCGGCACGTGGCCCCGATCCGCAAGGCCTTGGCCACCCCGACGATCTTCAACGTGCTGGGCCCCCTGCTCAACCCCGCCCACCTGACCTACCAGCTGATGGGGGTGGCCGACCCGGACATCCTTGACATGATCGCCGAGACCATGGTCAAGCTGGGCCGCAAGCGCGCCCTGATCGTGCACGGCGCGGGCACCGATGAGATCGCCGTGCACGGCACCACCCAGGTGCGGGAGGCCACCCCGCGCGGGGTCAAGGCCTATGAGGTCACCCCCGAGGAGCTGGGTGTGTCCACCTACGACCTTGCCGACGTGCTGGGCGGCGAGCCGGAGGAGAACGCCGCCCTGCTGCGGGAGGTCTTCGCCGGCCGGGGCGAACCCGCCCACCGCGACGCGATCGCCGTGAACGCCGGCGCCCTGCTGTACCTGGCCGGTCCGGCAGACAACCTGGCCGACGGCACCCGCATGGCCCTGGACCAGCTGGCCAGCGGCCGGGTCGCGGAGCACCTGGATTCCATGACCAAGGCCGCCGCGGAGGGTGAGGCCCGATGAGCGGCGCCCCCAACGCCGGCGGTGCCCGGCCTCAGCGCCGTCCGGTGGACGAGCGGCTGATCGCCACCGGCACCGTCCTGGATGCGATCGTGGCCGCACGGCGCGAGCGCCTGCCCGAACTGCGCGCCCGCTTCGGGCACCTGCGCGCCGAGCAGCTGGAGCCCTCCCGGCGCTCCTTCGCCGACGCCCTGCGCACCCGCAGCGGCGATCACGCGAGCCCGCGGCCCGCCCTGATCATGGAGTGCAAGTCCGCCTCCCCCTCACGCGGAACGATTCGCTCCAGCTACGACCCGGCCGCGCTGGCGCGCGGCTACGCGCCGTGGGCGGCGGCGGTGTCCGTGCTGACCGAGCCGGACCGCTTCAACGGCTCCTTCGAGGACCTGGCCGCCGTGCGCGGCGCGGTGGACGTGCCGGTGCTGTGCAAGGACTTCATCGTGGACCCCGTGCAGGTGCTGGCCGCCCGCAGCCTGGGGGCGGACGCGATCCTGCTGATGCTCTCGGTGGTGCCGGACGACGTCTACGCCGAGCTGGCGGAGCTGGCGCACTCGCTGGGCATGGAGGTGCTCACGGAGGTGTCCACGCCTGCGGAAATGCACCGGGCCGCCGCCCTGGGGGCGCAGGTGATCGGCATCAACAACCGCGACCTGCGCACCCTGGCCACCGACATCTCCCGCACGGAGCAGATGGCACCGCTGGCGCCGTCGGGCGTGGTGCTGGTGGGCGAGTCCGGGGTGCAGACGGCCGACGACGTGCGGCGCCTGGCCGGGCAGGTGGATGCCCTGCTGATCGGCTCGGCCCTGTCGGCGGCGCCCGACCCGGGCGTGGTGGCCGAGGTGCTGGCCACCGCCGTGCCGGTGCCCGAACGCGGTCAGGCACGCGACGCCGCCCAAGCCGCTGAACGGGTGGCCGGGGCGGACGCCGCCCGGGCGCAGCGGGAGCACGCCGACCACACGCACCCGCGTTTGTGCGCCTACTTCGGCCCCTACGGCGGCCAGTACGTGCCGGAGCTGCTGATCCCCGCCCTGGACCAGTTGGAGGATGCCTACATCGATGCCCAGGCGGACCCGTCCTTCGCCGCCGAGCTGGACGAGCTCATGCGCCGCTACCTGGGGCGCCCGACCCCGGTGACGGAGCTGCACAACCTGCCCCGCGAGGGCAACGCCCGCATCTTCCTCAAGCGGGAGGACCTGGTGCACGGCGGCGCCCACAAGGGCAACCAGGTGCTGGGGCAGGCACTGCTGGCCAGGCGCATGGGCAAGACCCGCATCATCGCCGAGACGGGCGCCGGCCAGCACGGCACCGCCACCGCGATGGTGTGCGCGCTGCTGGGCCTGGACTGCACCATCTACATGGGCGCCACCGATGTGGTGCGGCAGGCCGCCAATGTGGAGCGCATGGAGCTGATGGGGGCGCGGGTGGTGCCCGTAGCCAGCGGCGCCGGCACCCTGAAGGACGCCGTCAACGAGGCCCTGCGCGACTGGACCGCCTCCTTCGCCACCACCCACTACCTGCTGGGCACGGCCGCAGGCGCGCACCCCTTCCCCACGATCGTGCACGAGTACCACCGCTGCATCTCCCTTGAGGCGCGTGCCCAGATCCTGGCCCTGACCGGGCGCCTGCCCGATCAGGTGATCGCCTGCGTGGGCGGCGGCTCGAACGCGATCGGCATGTTCTCCGAGTTCATCGACGACGTCGGCGTCGGCCTGATCGGCGTGGAGCCGGCCGGCGAGGGGCTGGACACGCCCCGCAACGGTGCCCCCATCAACAACGGCACCACCGGCATCCTGCACGGGGCACGCAGCTATCTGATGCGCACCCCGGAGGGGCAGGTGGAGGAGTCCTTCTCCGTGTCGGCGGGGCTGGACTACCCCGGCGTCGGGCCCGAGCACGCCTGGCTGGCCGATTCCGGGCGGGCCCGGTACGTTGCGATCACCGACGACGAGGCGGTGGAGGCCTTCCGGCTGCTGAGCCGCTGGGAGGGCATCATCCCGGCCCTGGAATCCGCCCACGCACTCGCCCAGGCCCTCAAGATCGCCCGCGAGACGCCGCCCGACGCCTCCACACCGCACCTGCTGGTGTGCCTGTCCGGGCGCGGGGACAAGGACCTGGAGCAGGTGCGCATGCGCCTGGGCGGCAGCTTCTCCGCGGACTCCGCCGTCGCCCGGGCCGCCGCCATGGTGGAGCAGATGGGCAAGCGCACCGAGTACCTGTCGCTGGCACGTGCCGGGGCGAACGCAGAGTCGGCAGCGCCGACTCACCAGCCTGAGGAGGCCTGAGATGAGCCGTTATCCCGCCATGTTCTCCCGCCTGGCCGACGCCGGTGAGGGCGCCTTCGTGCCCTTCGTCATGGTCGGCGACCCCACCCCCGCAGCCTCCGAGGCGATTATCGAGGCGCTGATCGACGGCGGCGCGGACGCCCTGGAGCTGGGCACGCCCTTCTCCGACCCGGTGGCCGACGGCCCGACGATCCAACGCGCACACCTGCGCGCGCTGAACGCCGGGGTGAGCTTAACCGACTGTCTGGAGGTGGTGGCGCGCGTGCGTGCACGCCACCCTCAGCTGCCCATCGGCATGCTCATCTACGGCAATGTGCCCTTCGCGATCGGGCTGGAGGAGTTCTACGCCCGCTGCGCCGCTGCCGGCATCGACTCGGTGCTGCTGCCTGACGTGCCGGTGCGCGAGTCGGCGGAGTTCTCCGCCGCCGCCGAGGCCGCCGGGATTGACGCCGTGTACATCGCCCCGCCGTCGGCGACCGCCCAGACCCTCGACGCGGTGGCCAAGGCCTCCCGCGGCTACGTGTACGCGGTCTCCCGGGCCGGGGTGACCGGGACCGAGCGCGCCTCCTCAACCGTGGGCCTGGCGCAGTCGGTGGCGCGGCTGCGGCAGGATGCGGCCGCACCGGTGATGCTGGGCTTCGGCATCTCCGGCCCCGAGCAGGTGGCCGAGGCGATTGCCGCGGGCGCCGACGGGGCCATCTCCGGATCGGCGACCGTGAAGATCATCGAGTCCCACGTGCCGACGCTGGCCCGCCTGGCGCAGGAGTCCGGCGAGGACTCCCCCGAGTACACCGCTGCGGTTCAGGCCTTGCAGACCGAGCTGCGCGACTTCGTCGCCACCATGAAGGCCGCCACCCGCCGAGATCGGTAAAAGTTACGTGCCGAGGTCGGTCGAAGTTACGTGGCTCTTCGCGCTTGCGGGTGTGGTGAGCTGATGGGCGTTGGTTCGCCGGGGGTCGTTGGCGCACGCGTGCCGGTTGCGTGGTGCGTGGCGCGATTGGTGGGGGTGCGCGTTGGAGCACGGTGGGCCAGGCACGACGGCTCGTGCATTCGGGTCAACGTTCACGCCTTCGCCTGACGGTTCGTACGCTCGGGTCGACGGTTCGGCACATCCAGCGACGGTTCGTACGTTGCGGTCGACGGTTCGGCACATCCGGCGACGGTTCGTGGGTGTGATGTCTCAGGACATCGGTGACAGTTCTGCCTCAGGACATCGGTGACACTTGGTGTATCAGGACATCGGT
>NZ_QMIN01000045.1:44409-56431 GCF_003287795.1 Actinomyces sp. Z5 | reverse complement strand
TACTCGTTGACGAGCTTCTTCTCCAGCGGGCTGGCGATCAGGTGCTCGGGGGCGTAGAAGTTCGACTCCTGATACGGATCCTCGGAGGTGGTGGTGTCGCCCGCGCGCACGGCCCGCACCATGGTGATGGCCGCACACAGCATGACGAAGGCGACGAGCACGAGGAACACGACCGACAGCGTCCCCTGGATCATGGTGTTGCGAATAATGGCTCGCTGCACGCTGATCGCCTCCGCGTCGGTGAGCGTGGGCAGCAGCGCCCGTGCATTGCGCCATTGCTGGAAGTAGCCCACCTGCGGATCGGTGGAGAAGATCTTCTGCCACGACGCCGTGAAGGTGACGGCCGTGTCGAAGACCAGCGGGATCGCGGGAATCCACGCGTACTTCAGCCGCCCCTTGCGCACCGTCATCACCAGGCACAGCAGCAGGGCGATGGCCGCGATGAGCTGATTGGCGATGCCGAACAGCGGGTAGAGCGTCTGAATGCCGCCGCGCGGGTCGGTCACGCCCATGAGCAGCAGCGAACCCCAGGCCGCCACGACGACGCCGGTGGTCGCCCACGCCCCCACGTGCCAGGACGGGTCGCGGAACTTCGGCCAGATGTTGCCCAGGGCGTCACCGAGCTGGAAGCGCGCCACGCGAGTGACGGCGTCGACGGCGGAGAGGATGAACAGCGCCTCGAACATGATGGCGAAGTGGTACCAGAAGCCCATCATCGTCCGGCCGCCGCCGATCTGGTGGAGGATGTGCGACATGCCCACGCTCAGCGTGGGGGCGCCGCCGGTGCGGGAGATGATGCTCGGCTCGCCGACGTCGGAGGCCACCTGCTCCAGCGCCTCGGCCCCCGTGTACGTCTTCGGATTTCCGTCCTCGTCCCAGGAGTCCCACACCGGAACGAGCGAGTCCCCGTGGGCGTCGGTCACCCCGAGGTTGGCGACGGCCGCTGCCGCCACCTCCTCGCGGTTGGAGGCGGTGGCGACGACGTCGTCGCCGGCGAGTGCGTTCATGGTGGCGGCGGAGGTGTTCATGGAGAAGTAGATGCCCGGGCTCAGGGAGACCGCGGCCGCCAGGGCCATGATCGCGACGAAGGACTCCATGAGCATGCCGCCGTAACCGATCATGCGGACCTGGCTCTCCTTCTGGATCATCTTCGGGCTGGTGCCGGAGGACACGGTGGCGTGCATGCCGGACAGGGCGCCGCAGGCGATGGTGATGAACAGGAAGGGGAAGAGCTTGCCGGCGAATACGGGGCCGTCGGTGTTAAGGGCGAACTCGGAGACGGCGGCCATCTCGACCACGGGCCGCACAATGATGATGCCGGCGGCCAGGACCGCGATGGTGCCGACCTTCATGAAGGTGGACAGGTAGTCGCGCGGGGTGAGCAGTACCCACACGGGCAGGACGGCGGCGAGGAAGCCGTAGACGATCATGCACCACACCAGGGTGGTGGGCGACAGGTGCAGGTACTGGCCGAAGGAGGACTCCGCGACCCAGCGCCCGGAGATGATGACGCCGATGAGTACGGCGAAGCCGACGAGCGAGACCTGGGTGATGCGGCCGGGCTGGACGAAGCGCAGCCACAGGCCCATGCAGATGGCGATCGGGATGGTGCAGCCGACGGAGAAGACGCCCCAGGGGGACTCGGCGAGCGCGTTGACGCACACCATGGCCAGCACCGCCAGCACGATCATCAGCATGACCAGGACGATGACAGTGGCCACGGTGCCGCCGACCCGACCGATCTCGTCGGTCGCCATCTGCCCCAGGGAGCGGCCGCCGCGGCGCATGGAGAAGAACAGCACCAGCATGTCCTGAACCGCGCCGGCGACGACGACGCCGAGGATGATCCACAGCGTGCCCGGCAGGTAGCCCATCTGGGCGGCCAGGACGGGGCCCACCAGCGGGCCCGCGCCGGCGATGGCGGCGAAGTGGTGGCCGTAGAGGACCACGCGGTGGGTCGGATCGAAGTCGCGGCCGTTGTTGATGCGCTCGGCCGGGGTGGCGTTGGTGTCGTCGGGCCGCATGATGGTGCGCTGGATGTACAGGGCGTAGAAGCGGTAGCCGATGGCGTAGGTGCAGATCGCGGTGACCACGAACCAGATGGTGTTGACGTTCTCGCCGCGTGCGACGGCGAGCATCCACCAGCCCAGCACGCCCAGGGCCGTGATGGCGACCCACAGGGCGATCTTCTTCGGGGTCCACTTGGTATGCGGCTTTATGCCTACGGGCACGCCCTGACGGTTGCGGATGATCAGGCGCTCTTCGTCGGGGGAGTAGGAGGGACGGGCGGGAGCTATGTCGGTTTCCATGCAGTCTCTCATCATCGAGGAGGGGATAAACGAACGTCGGGCCGGGGAGGGCCCGTACTCGGGCAGCTTAGTTCTCACATAAGTGACCGGACAATTACCGTCACGTGCTGTCACGATATCCGTTGCCGCCGACGTGTCGGGAATCCTCATGGGTCTCCGGCTAGCCTGACCCCGTGCCAGACCTACTCGCCTCCGTCGTCGACGTGCTCGCCTCCGCGCCGATCCTGACCGTCTTCCTGGTGATCGGGGTGGGCACCGCCGTCGGGCAGATCCCCTTCGGGCCGATCCGCTTCGGGGCCGCCGGAGCACTGTTCGTCGGCCTCGCCGTCGGCGCCCTGGATCCGAGCCTGGGGGAGAACCTGACCCTGCTGCGCAGCCTGGGCCTGGGACTGTTCTGCTACACCGTCGGCATCGGGGCCGGCAACACCTTCTTCCGCAACCTGCGGCGCCAGCTGCCGCTCATGGCCCTGTGCGTGCTGGCGCTCGTGCTCGCCGGCGGCGCCGGGGCGGTGTACGCCCGCCTGACCGGCATCAGCCCGGCCATGGACGCGGGCGCTTACGCGGGGGCCCTGACCAGCCCGGTCCTGGACTCCGCGATCGAGGCCGCCGGCACCCAGGAGCCCGCCGTCGGTTACGCCCTGGCCTACCCGGTCGGCGTCGCCGTCGCCATCCTCATCGTCGCCATGGTCATCGGCCGCGACTGGCCCGGGCGCCGCGACCCCCGCCCCGCCTCGGCCGACGGCCTGGAGGCCACCAGCGTGTTCCTGCTGCGCCGCGTCGCCCTGAGCGAGCTGGAGGCCTTCCAGCGCAACCGCATCCGCATCTCCTACCTGGAACGCGACGGCGCCACCCGCGTCGTCTCCCCCGACGAGGAGCTGCTGCCGGGCGACAAGGTGGTGATCGTCGGCGCCCCGACCGCCCTGGAGGACGCCATTCATGAGCTCGGCACCGGCTACGACCGCTGCCTGGCCAAGGACCGTACCGTGGTCGACTACCGGCGCCTGACCGTCTCCTCCACCCGCGTGGCGGGACGCACCATCGGCGAACTCGACATGCACGGCCGCTTCCAGGGCGTCATCACCCGCGTGCGCCGTGGCGACCTGGACCTGCTCGCCAACGACGACCTGGTGCTCGAGCTCGGCGACCGGGTGCTGGCCGTGGTGCCATCCGGGGATCTGGAGCGGGCCGCCGACTACTTCGGCGACTCCGAGAAGTCCATCGCCCAGATCGACGCCTTCTCCGTCGGGGTGGGCATGGCGCTGGGCGTACTCGCGGGGCTGGTCGCCATCCCGCTGCCCGGCGGCATCACCCTGCGGCTGGGTGTGGCCGCGGGGCCGCTCGTGGTCGGCATGGTGCTGGGTCGTCTGGGCCGCACCGGTCCCTTCATCTGGCAGCTGCCGCACGCCGCCAACGCCACCATCCGTCAGCTCGGGCTGCTGTTCTTCCTGGCCGCCATCGGCCTGGCCTCCGGCCAGGACTTCGCCGCCTCCGCCTTCTCGATGACGGGGCTGGCGGTAGGTGGCCTGGCCGCGCTCGTCGTGGGGGTGGGCGCGGTGGTGCTGTTGGCGGGCGCCCGCCGGGTGGGGTTGAGCGCACCGCGCGCGGCCGGCGGCCTGGCGGGGCTCGTGGGCCAGCCCGCCATCCTCGCCTTCGCCCTGTCCAAGCGTGACGACGAGCGGGTGGAGGCCGGCTACGCCACTCTGTTCGCCCTGGCGATCGTGGTGAAGATCGTCATGGTGCAGGTGCTTGTGGCGGTGTAGGGGCGGCCGGGGGCCGGGAAGTACGTGGAACTTCCCGCATAAACGTACGTGGTGGCTTCCGTACAATCGCCGGCTCATGCCGCGGGCGTCTTGGCCCCGGGCACGGCTCGCACCGCTCAGCCCAGCGCCGCCAACACCACGGCGGCCGAGCGGGCAGCGGCCTCATCGGCGCCGATGTGGAAGTCCTGGCCGGCCTCCGGGCCGCACAGGTCCGAGACGCCGCGGATTGAGGCGAAGGGGATGGCCGCGGCGTGTGCCACCTGGGCCAGGGCGGTCGATTCCATATCGGTGCTGACTGCCTGCGGGAAGCGCTCGCGGGTGTCCTTCACGTTCGCGGCGGTGACGAAGGAGCCGCCCGCGAGCATCTGCGCCACGTGGATGTGGGCGGATCCGGCGGCCGGCGTGGCGGCGTGCAGGGCGTCTGCGGCCGCTCCGGCGCGTGCCACCAGACCCGGATCGCCGGTGAAGGTGGCCGGCTGCCCCGGGGTTTGGCCCGGTGCATAGCCGAAGGCGGTGGCATCCACATCCGTGTAGGCCAGCTCGGTAGACACGCACACGTCCCCAACCTCGACCTCCCGACCCAGGCCGCCGGTAGTGCCGGCGGAGACGATGAGCTCCGGGGCCACCTGCGTGAGCACCGTCGCCAGGGCGCTCGCGGATGCCACCAGTCCGATGCCCGAGCGCACCAGGAGCAACTCGCGCGCTCCCCCCAGGTCCAGCGGCCAGGCCTCGGCACCGCCCGGAAGACGCGGGGCGGTCGCGTCAACAAGCCGCGGCAGACGATCCAGGAAGGGCTGGGCCTCCTCCGGCATCGCCACCACGACCACGGCGGCCACTCGACGGCGGATCGACTGCGGCACATGACTAGGAATCGCGCTCATACCCCGAGCTTAGGCCTCCCGATCGGGCCAGTAGCCCAGGCGTTGCGCTACGGGTCGCACCAGTTCGACGGTCTGATGCGTGAGTACTTGGCGTGAGGTCAACCGCAGCGGCGTGTAGCCGTGCGCGACGAGCCATTGGTCGCGATGGCGGTCGTGCTCCCAGTCGGCCCGCTGGCTGTGGAACTCGTGCCCGTCGGTCTCGATGTCTATCCGCCCCAGCAGCAAATCCAACTCTCCTATGGGCACCTCTACCCCCACCTCTGGTGTGGCGCCCGCCTCCTCAAGTTCGTAGCGCGCAATGGTCTCCAGCAGCGAGCGTGCCTTGGGGTTGGCCCGGTCCAGCAGCCGGCGCAGTGGGCCATTGCGGTTGCCGTGCAATCTGGCGCGAAGCTGATCCTTGGTGACCAGGCCGCCCCGTAGAGCCGCATCCAGGGCGATCAGCGCGTCCAGCGGCCCCGCGCACCGCATGAAGGTGATCAGCATGGTTTCCGCATCGGCGTAGGGCGAGCCGAGCGGGTCAACGTAAAGGTCGGGGATGTGATGACAGGTGGTGCGCAGCGGAGCCGCCCGCGGCGTGGTGGACACCAGCACATGTACGTTGGGGCCGGGGGTGTCCTGAGTGGGGAGCCCACAGGCGACGACACCATGGGCACAGCAAATTAGTCCACCCATCTGCCGGGCGACAATGACTTCCCGCTTCGTCCCGGGAAGGGCGATGACTCGCCCCGGATGCTCCTGGACCACGCCCTGCTCCACCATGCGCGCGAGTGTGCGCCGAGCGGTGCGGTCGGCGGAGAGGTAGCGCGCCCGGGCAGCGCCGTGCGCCGCCGCCAGCACCCGCAGGATCTGGTCCCGCCTGTTCGCATACCCCATGGAGTGAGCATCGACTGGGCAGGCGCTGCCGACAATGCCGAATACCCAGTCTGTGGATAACGTGTTGCGGAAAGTGATTTATCCACAAGGCGGGCCGGCTCACGCTATAGACACCCCAATTAAGGCCTGTCGCACACACGTCGGTTGCATGGGCCCCGCCGGGTGCTGGCTTGGATGTCAGCGGGTGTTCGTGAGCTCAGAAATGTCCATCGGTGACCACTTTGGCAGAAACGATCCAGTAGTCTCCAACAGAGACTAGCTCAAACCCTTGAAAATACGCCGGTTCCGGTTACGCCGGCATGCCGGTCAACGTCAAAGTGGTCACCGATGGACACTTTCCGCCGCATGCTAACTGGCGAACACGGTCTCCCACTGATCGCGCTTGTCCAGGAAGCCGCGGACCGCCTCCTGGGCGGCCTCCAGCGAGTGGTGGGCGCCCCAACCGCACTGGACCTCATTGGCGGCCGGCACTTCCGTCGCCTCAAGGATGTCGCGGAACGTCGCCTCGAGCAGTGGCAGGAACTCCTCCGGCTCCAAGCCCAGGGTCAGCGCGTAGAACCCGGTCTGGCATCCCATCGGCCCCCAGTCGATCAGCCGGTCGGTGTGGTTGCGCATGAGTTCGGCGGTCAGGTGTTCGATCGAGTGCACGGCCCGCATCTCCAGGTGCTCCCGGTTGGGCTGGCAGAAGCGCACATCGTATTTGACCAGCTCGTCACCGCCAGGGAGCCGCTTGCGGTCCGCGATGCGCACGAACGGCGCCGCCACCTTGGTGTGGTCGAGGTTGAAGGACTCCACGTTCATACGGTGCTTGGTCATGACTTCAGGCTAGCCGCATTCCGGGCAAGAATGGCGACATGAGTCTGCCCCTCGCCCGCATCGTGGTCGGCCCCGCCGACGCCCCAACCCTCATCCTCCTCCACGGCATCACCGGCTCCGCCATCTCCCAGGCGGACGCCATCGACCACTGGGTGGCCCGGGGCTACCGGGTGGTCGCTGCCGACGCCCGCGGCCACGGCCTGTCCCCGCGCTGGACGCCGGCGCAGCTGGCCCGGGCCGGGGACGTGCTCGTCGATGACGTGATCGACCTCCTGGAGGAACTGTGTCCGACTCCCTCCGCCGCCTCGGGCGAGGTAGGTAGGGAGCCGAGTCCGTCGCTTCCCACCGGGGCCGGAGCCGGGAGCCTCGCCGGCGGTCGGGCCGGATCAGTGCCCGCCGACCCAGGTCGCCGGCCGGTCCTGATCGGTCATTCCATGGGGGCGGCCACCGCCATGGTGGTGGCCCTCCGGCACCCGGAGTTGGTCTCCGGGGCCGTGCTGTTGGATCCCGCGCGGTATGGCAGTCGCACGCCGCAGGAGCTGCTGGAGCGGGGCGCCGCCCGCAAGCGTGCCCGCGCGGTCGATCTTTCCGACCTGCCCGGTGCCGTGGCCCGCGCCCTGGCCGACCCGGAGATGCCCGTCGCCGAGGCCGTCGCCGGCGTGTGGGCGAGCCAGCGGGTCGACCCGGCGCTGCTGGACACCGGCGTGGTCGCGCCACCGGTGCCATGGGAGGAGGCAATGGCGGCACTGACGGTGCCCACACTCCTGGTCACCGGCGACCGCCCCGGCTCGGCCCGCGTGGGTCCCGCGGGCCTGGACCTTCTCGACCGCATCGCCAACCCACACGTCGAGACCGCGCTCGTACCCGGCGCGGGCCATGACGTGCGCCGCACCCGCCCCGATGGCTTCTGGGCGGCCGTGGACCCCTGGCTGGAGCGGCTGCTGCGCTGAACCCCGGAGCGGCGGCATTCCTCCCCCGACGATGCGTGGACACGCCGTGCGCAGACAAGCAGGCGAGGTGTTCGCCTCGCGCGGTCGGGAGGCTTGCGGTGGCCGGGCTCACGGGGGAGGTTGGTCGCGCGCTCGCCTCGCGCGGTCGGGAGGTTTGCGGTCCGGTTACCAATGCCGTGGGCGGTAGCCGCTTCGGGCATTTGCGCCGCGCATCACATAGGCTTTCCCTACCCGGCAAAGACGTCGGGGACACCCCCGGACACCGGCACCGGGTGCCACGAGGAGGAGCTATGCCCGCGCGCACGCGTCCCGCCGCCAATCGTCCGCGCCCCGGCGCCCCCGATCGCCTCGAGCCGCTCAACCGCAGGCAGATCATCGGCATACTCGTCGGCATCACCGTATTCGTGGCGCCGTTCCTCGTCGACGTCCCAGACCTGGACCCCCTGGGCGAGCGGATGCTGTCAATCTTCCTGCTTGCCATCGTCTTCTGGGTCAGCGAGGCGATCCCGCTGGTGGCCACCGCCGTCCTGGTGATCGGACTGGAGGTGCTGCTGATCTCGGACCAGGCCGTCCTGCCCGTCCCCGCGGACGCCACCGCCTACTCCTCCTTCTTCGCGGCCCTGGCCAACCCCGTGATTGTGCTGTTCCTGGGCGGTTTCCTCATCGCCGACGGCGCCGAGAAGTTCCACCTGGACAAGAACCTCGCCGCCGTGTTGATCAAGCCCTTCACCGGTTCCGCGCGCCGCACCGTGCTGGGGCTCATGATCATTACCGCGGTGCTGAGCATGTTCATGTCGAACACGGCCACCACCGCCACCATGTTCGCCGTGGTCATCCCGGTGCTCGGCGCCCTCCCCGAGGGCCGCCCCCGCACCGGCCTGGCGCTGTCCATCCCGGTGGCGGCGAATGTGGGCGGCATGGGCACGCCCGTGGGCACACCCCCAAACGCCATCGCCCTGGGCGCCCTGGCGGAGGCCGGCCACGCGGTCAGCTTCCTGGACTGGATGATGATGTCGATCCCGCTGATGCTGGTCATCCTGCTGGGCGCCTGGCTGCTGATCTGCGCCGTGTTCCTGCCCGGCGGGCTCGCCGTAAAGCTGGACATGCGGGCCGAGTGGTACACCGACCGCCGCGCGGTCATGTTCTACGTGATCGCCGCCGTGACCATCCTGGCCTGGATGACCGAGTCCCTACACGGCCTGAGCGCCAACGTGATCGGCTTCATGGCGATCGTGGCCATGCTGGTGACCCGGGTGATGACCGGCAAGGACCTGGCCGGGCTGTCCTGGGATGTGTTGTGGCTGGTGGCCGGCGGCATCGCGCTGGGTGACGGCGTGGGCGCCACCGGCCTGGACGTGTGGATCCTCAACCTGTTCAACTGGACCTCCATGCCGGCCCTCGCGGTAGTGGTGCTCATGGGCGCGCTGGGCCTGGCCCTGTCCAACGTCATCTCCAACTCCGCGGCCTGCAACCTGCTGGTGCCGCTGGCCATGGGCCTGGCCACGAGCGTCGGCGGCCTGGAGCCGGTCACCATCGCCGTGGTGCTGGCGCTGGCCTGCTCGCTGGGCATGAGCCTGCCGATCTCCACCCCGCCCAACGCGATCGCCTACGCCACCGGGGAGATCGCCACCGGCGACATGGCCAAGATCGGCCTGATCGTCGGCATCGCCGGCACGGCGGTGCTGGTGCTGCTGATGCCGACGCTGTGGTCGGCGATGGGGATGCTATGAGCATCGCGCCCCCGTCCGACGCCACGCCCGCCGTCGACGCCGACGATCGGCTGGTCGTTGCCGTGGTCTCCCCGACGTCGCTGGGCACCCAGGCCGCCCATGAGGTCACGCCGGCGGTGCGGGCGCTGGCCGACGTCGTGCGCGTGCGCACCCTGGCGGAGCTGTTCCGATGGGCGAGTACCGGCCGCTCCGACGCCGCCCAGGCCTCGCCCCCCACCGCGAGCGCTGCCGCGCCCGCCGCGCCCGACTCCTCCGCGTTCGCGGCCCCGGCTGTAGCGCCGGCGCCGGTGGCCCTGATCATCGCCACCGACGAGGTCGGCAGTCTCGACGACGTCGCCGCCGCCGTCGCCCACTACCCCGCCCTGGCCGCCGCCCGGCTGGTGCTGCTGACCGAGCGGGCCGAACTGCACGACCTGGGCCGCGCCATCGACGAGGACCTGGTGCGCGAGGTCATCGCCGTGCCCTGGACGCCGGGTGCCATCGGCGAGCGGGCCCGGGCGCAGATCCGCCGCTGGATGCGCGACCGCCTGCCCGACGACGACCCCCGTCGTCTGCGCGACGGCGACGGGTTGGACCACTCCCCGCTGCTGGAGGCACTCACCCACCACTCCGACGCCCTGACCGCCGAGCTCATCGCCGCCTGCGAGCAGGTCCTCGGTCCCCGCCCGCGCCTGCAGCTGCCGGCCGGGGTGCGGCTGACCCACCAGGGGCAGGCCGTCGACGGCGTCTACGTGGTGGTCCGCGGATCGGTGGCGCTGACCCGGCACACCCGGGTCGGCGAGGTCACCCTTCATCACGCCACCACCGGCCGCATCATCGGCCTGGTGTCGCTGGCCAGCCACGGGCGCGCCTTCGTCACCGCCACGACCACCACCGACGTCGAACTCATCCTGCTGTCCATCGAGCAGCTGGACCGGGCGCTGCGGGAGAACCCGGTCACCGAGCAGGTGCTCGCGGCGCTGATTATCCGCTCCCTGACGAAGCGGCTGGAGCGCTCGGAGGTCTTGCAGGTGGAGAAGATCGAGCTGGCGGCGGCGCTGGACGCCGAGCGGATCCAGGTGCAGGAGACCCTCACCGCGCTGGAACAGGCCCGCCTGGAGCTGTTGGCGCAGGAGCGCTTCGCCACCCTGGGGGAGTTGGCGGCCGGGGTCGCCCACGAGTTGAACAACCCCGTGGCCGCGCTCGAGCGCGCCGGCGACCACCTGAGCGCGGACCTGGCCGCCGTGCTGGCCACCCACCCCGACGGCGAGCTCATCGCGACCGTGGCCGCCGACGCGCGCACCCGACCGGCCGCCTCCACGCGCACCGAGCGCGCCGCCCGCAAACGACTGGAGCAGGTGGTCGGGGATCGGGAACTGGCCCGCCGGCTGGTGGCGGCCGGCATCGACGCCGACGGCGATCCCCACACCGCCCGCGCGCTGGCCGCCGACCCCGCTCGCCTGGCCACCGTCGAGGCGGCCGCCGCCATCGGCCGCGCCGAACGAAACATGCGCCTGGCCACCGACCGCATCAGCGGCCTCGTTGCCAGCCTGTCCACCTATGTGCGCCCCGACGGGGAGGACATGGTCGATGTGGACCTGCGGGAAGTGGTTGAGGACGCCCTGCGACTGACCGCGCATCGGCTGGAGGGGGTGGAGATCGAACGCGATTACCCGGCCGACCCGGGCGCGCTGCCGGCGGTGCCCGGCCACGCCGGCGAACTGGTACAGGTGTGGACCAATATTCTCGCCAACGCCGCCGACGCCCTGGCCGCCCAGGCGAAGGCGGACGCCGCGGCCGGCCGGAAGACGCGCCCGGGCCGCGTGAAGGTACGCATCGCGCCGACGGCAGGCGGGGTGCGGGTGAAGGTGCAGGACAACGGGCCGGGCATCGACCCGGACGTCCTGCCGCGCATCTTCGAACCCCGCTTCACCACCAAGCACGGCCAGGTGCGCTTCGGGCTGGGGCTGGGCATGGGACTGGCCAAGAGCGTGGTGGACGCCCACCGCGGTTCGATCAAGGTCGACTCCGAGCCCGGCCGTACCCGGGTCACCGTGGTGCTGCCCGCCCACCCGACCGTGACGGCCGCGGGTCTCCTGCCCGAGAGTCCACCGGGACCGCCGCCGCGACCGCACCAGGCCGACAGACGCCCGGACCGGAAAAAGCCGCGTAAACCGACGCGCAAGCATTCACGCTCCCCGAAGGAGAAGCCATGAAACTCGCCATCCTGGTCGTTGAGGACGAGCCGGAGGTCCGGGACGCCGTCGTCGGGGATCTGGCCCCTTTTGCCGCCACGGTGCGCATCGAGCCGGCCGAGGACGTCGCCGACGCCTGGGAGGCGGTCGGTGACATCGACGACGACGGCGACCTGCTCGCCCTGGTCCTGGCCGACCATCGCATGCCCGGCCGCAGCGGCGTCGACATGCTGGTGGAGATGAACACCGATGCGCGCACCGCCGCCGCCCGCAAGGTGCTGGTCACCGGGCAGGCCGACCAGGCCGACACCATCCGTGCCGTCAACGACGCCGGGCTGGACCACTACATCGCCAAGCCCTGGGACCCGGCCCGGCTGCAGCAGGTGGTGCGCGACCAACTCACCGACTTCGTGCTGGAGACCGGCATCGACCCACTGCCGCACCTGCGCGCCCTCGACCGGGTGCGGGCCCTGGAGGCGTTGCGCTGACGCAGCCCGGTGAGGCTGTGATGGCTCCGTGACTGGGGGTT
>NZ_QMIN01000045.1:23484-44128 GCF_003287795.1 Actinomyces sp. Z5 | reverse complement strand
GTCGGGGGCGCCGGGGGAGGGCGCCGTGTCGGGGGCGCCGGGGGAGGGCGCCGTGTCAGGATTGGCACATGAGTGAGGTAAGCCGAGCCGCATCGGGCCGCACCCAGGGCGAGTCCATAGCCGTTGTCATCGCTGTGCTCGTCGTCGTCTGTGCCGGCATGTACTACATCGGGTCGCTTTTCGGGCCCGCCTTCTTTGCGCTGACCCTGGTCATCACCGTGCGCCCCCTGGTCACCTGGGCCACGCGCCACCGCGTGCCACGCCCGGTGTCGGCCCTGATCGCCATCCTGATCATCTTCGCCTTCGTCATCGGTCTGTTCGCGGCCCTGGCCGTCGCCATCCTGCAGCTGATCGACACCTTGCCCGAGTACTCGGCGCAGTTCGCCGCGATCTGGGACAACATACGCGCCCTGCTGGAGCGTGTGGGCGTGGACGAGACGGCCCTGATCGACCAGGTGTCGGAGTCCATGGACACCAGCCGAATCGTCTCGTTGGCCCAGAGCCTGCTCGGACAGGTCACCAGCGCCGGTTCCGTGCTCAGCGTCATGGGGCTGACGGTCGTCTTCCTGATGTTCGACACCTCCCGCATCGAGGTGCGGTCCCGCGCCCTGAGCCGCCTGCGCCCCGGCATCGCCGAAGCACTCAATGGCTTCGCGGGCTCGGTGCGCTCCTACTGGCTGGTGTCCACCATCTTCGGCCTGATCGTGGCGGTGCTCGACGTCATCGCGCTGTGGATCCTGAATGTGCCGATGGCCGTGACCTGGGGCGTGGTCTCCTTCATCACCAACTACATCCCCAACATCGGCTTCCTCCTGGGCGTGATTCCGCCGGCACTGATCGCGCTGGTCGCCTCCGGGCCGTGGACGGCCCTGTGGGTGGTGGTGGCCTACTGCGTGCTTAACTTCGTCATCCAGTCGCTGATCCAGCCGAAGTTCACCGGCGACGCGGTCGGCCTGAACACGACGACGACGTTCCTGTCCCTGCTGTTCTGGAGCCAGGTCATCGGGGCGCTCGGCACGATCCTGGCGGTGCCGCTGACCTTGTTCGTAAAGGCGCTGCTGGTGGACTCGGACCCGCGCTCGCGGTGGATCAACGTGTTCTTGGCGGCCGGCGACGCGGATATCGACGACGGTGCGGCGCGTGCGGAAGTCGGTGAGGAGCCTGCTGGCGGTGATGCCGGGCCTGCCGACGGCGACTCGGAGCCGGAGGGCGGTGCCCGGCCGGCAGCGGCCGAGGGTGCCGCCGGCTCCTGATTCCCATGGTTTTCACAGGTTCACCGCGGTGGGCTTTCAGACGTGGGGGGTTATATGGGCTGTGCCGCCGGACGAGGCGGGCCGCGAGGGTTGGGGAACCCGATGACCGGTCCGGTTCGAGGCCGCCCCGGGTACTAGGGAGCTCGGGTCGGACGCTCCGGCGAAGGAGGGCGCTCCCCCGGATGTGGGAACCCGGGCGCGGAGCCCCTCACTGACGAAGGCCCTCGGGCCGGGTCCACCCCGGTCCGAGGGCCTCGCCATCTTCGGGTTATCGGAGCGAATGTGTGTGGTTCTGGCGTGGTGCTTTTGGCCGGCGTGTCGCGGGGGCCTGGCGTCAACCTCCCCGGTTTGGACCGGGTTCCTTCAGCTGGGCCGCGTTCCTGCGCTTGGACCGTCTGGGAGTGCGTTTAGGGCGGTCCATACTGACGCAGGCGCCTCTCACCGCTCGGCGTGACCGTGAATGAACGGCGTGAGTCGGCCCAGCACCCCGTCAACATGCGGCGCCTCCAAGTGCACGTGGGAGAAGCCCGCGTGGTTGATTGTGTCGGCCGTGTCCCGGCACGGGTCGCATCCGTGATCAAGCAGGCGGGTGATCGGGCTTGCGAACCTCTGGATGCGGCGAGCAGTCGACCCGGGCGCGGCGGCCACGTGCTCGTAGAACACCAGCACGCCCCCGGGGCGCAGCACCCTGACGGTCTCGGTCAGGGCGAGCTCCGGGTCGGACACCGAGCACAGAACGGTGGAACAGATGACCGCGTCGACGCTGGCGTCCTCCACGGGTATCCGCTCTGCGGGTGCCGTCAGCAACTGAGAGCGGGGTCTGGAGTTCACTGCGGCCGCTAACCTACGCCCCGGCGCAGGTTCTAGTGCCAGCCAGTGGACCGCGGGATGCAGCATTGATGCGGCCGTTCCGTTGCCCGCGCCCATGTCAAGGATCGTGCCGCTCAGAGCGAGCAGGACCCGCCGCTGCCATTGCTCCCGCCCGAGCATGGCCGACGATGACGGTCCCACAACGCTCATGTCGCCACCCTACCGTTACTGGCAGTGCGTGGCCCCGGTCAGTCCGCCAGGGTCACGGGCACGCTTATGCTCTCGACGTCGGCGGCGGCGATGCACTCGTGGATGACGTCTGCGATCTGCCGCAGGTGTGGCAGATCCGCGCGTTCAACTGGCATGGTTGCCGAGATGGCCAGTACCGGCACCCCGGCAACGGCGAGCGGGACACCCACGCAGGCCAGGCTTGGGCGGTCTTCGCCGATCTCAATGGCGTAGCCGTGGGATTGCACCCGTTGCATCTCCTCGGTCAGCCGCCCGCGCAACTCCGCGGACGCTTCGGGGACCAGGCTCACCCACGTCTCCACCTCCGCGGCCGACGGCTGGCGGGCGCCGAGAATGGCGCGTCCCATGGCCGTTGTCGCCACCGGGGCGCTCTGCCCGATGCGCGACCAGACCCGCACCGGACGATCCGGCTCCACCTTGTCCAGATACACGACATCGCGCTCGTACAGTCGCCCGAGGTGCACCAGCTCATGAGTACGCTCGCAGATCGCCAGTAGCACCGGGTGCAGCATGGATGCGGCCTGGTTCGCGCTCGTCCACCAAGTGGCCATGCGGCCGGTCATGGGACCCAACCGGTACCTTCCGGATTCGTCTTGCTCCACCCAGCGGCGCTGCCTGAGCGTGGCCAGGATGTGGTGCAGGCTCGACTTGTTGATACCGGTGTCAACGGCGAGCCTGCTCAGGGAAACGCCCTCAGCATCGACGGCGAGCAGGTGCTCTACCACCGCGAGCGCCTTGTCTACCGAGGCGATCGTCACCGGCTTCCGCCCGGTCCGGATGGGCTTCGGATTTGGTGCGGGCATGGCGCTTCTCCAATAATTCTGCGAGCTGAACGGTCTGTTTGATGCAATGAAACACACTCAGTCTACCGTCCGTGCGGAGCTGACGCCGCCGAGACGCCCCGATTCAGGGCTGCTTGCCGATGTAGGCGAGGATGCCGCCGTCGACGTACAGGACGTGCCCGTTGACGAAGTCGGAGGCGCGAGAGGCCAGGAAGACGGCCGGTCCTGCCAGGTCCGCCGGGTCGCCCCAGCGAGCGGCCGGGGTGCGGGCGACGATGAACTGGTCGAAGGGGTGCCGTGATCCGTCTGCCTGGCGCTCGCGCAGCGGGGCCGTCTGCGGCGTAGCGATATAGCCCGGACCGATACCGTTGCACTGAATGTTGTACTGGCCGTACTCGGAGGCGATATTGCGGGTGAGCATCTTCAGTCCACCCTTCGCGGCGGCATAGGCGGATACGGTTTCGCGGCCCAACTCGGACATCATTGAGCAGATATTAATGATCTTGCCGCCGCCCCTCTCGATCATCGACGGGATCACCGCTTTGGACATGATGAACGGACCGGTGAGGTCGATATCCACCACTTGACGGAACTCGGCGGCACTCATCTGCGTCATCGGGATGCGTTTGATAATGCCGGCGTTGTTGACCAGGATGTCGATGGGGGCTACGGCATTGGAGATCGTCGAGACGGCTTCGTCCACTGCCTCCTCATTGGTGACGTCGAACACGTAACCGTGTGCGTCGATCCCCTCCGCGGCATAGGCCGCCAGGCCCCGGTCCACCGACGCTTGGGAGCGGGCGTTGAAGACGATGGTTGCGCCGGCGTCGGCGAGCGCCTTGGCGATGGCAAAGCCGATGCCATAGACCGCGCCGGTAACCAGCGCCGTGCGCCCCTCGAGACTGAAAATCGAATCAGGCATAACAATCCCGTCCTTCTTGTATGCGGCTGTCAGCGGATCTCGGTGACAGGGTGCGCGTCCATGTCGTCGAAGAACTGGTTCTCCCCAGCCATCGCCCACACGAAGGTGTAGGCGGCGGTGCCGACCCCGCAGTGCAACGACCAGGACGGCGAGATGACGGCCTGCCGGTCGGCGACGACCAGATGACGGGTCCGCTCGGGCTCGCCCATGATGTGGAAGACACGTGCATCTTGGGGAACGTCGAAGTACAGGTAGCACTCGGTGCGGCGGTCGTGAGTGTGGGCCGGCATGGTGTTCCACATTGATCCCTCGTGCAGCCGGGTGAACCCCATGACCACCTGGCAGGAGCGAATGCCGCCCTCGTGGATGTACTGGGTGAGTGTGCGGCGATTAGAGGTCTTCTGGTCGCCGAGCTCGCGCACCGTGCCCTCGCCGGGTAGCGCAAGCGTGGTGGGATAGTCCGCATGGGCGGGGGCGGAGAACAGGTAGAACTGTGCGCCGTGCTCCTGATCGGGGCGCGCATCGGTGAAGACGACGTCGCGGGCGCCGCGTCCGATGTACAGGCAGGCGGTAGATGGCATCTCATAGGCGGTCCCGTCGACGGTGATCACGCCGTCGCCACCGACGTTGAGCACCCCCATCTCGCGCCGCTGAAGGAAGAAGTCCGAACGCAGTTCGTCGAAAGTCGGCAAGGACAGTTCGTGGCCTGCAGGCTCGGCGCCGCCCAGGACGATCCGATCCTGGTGAGTGTAGACGGCAGTGACCTGACCGGGAACGAAGACCTGCTCGATCAGGTAGCGGTCGCGCAGGTCCTGGGTGTCGAATCCGGGGATCTGCTCGGGGTTGGTGGCGTAGCGCTGTTCCATGGCGTCTGGCTCCTTCAGTGCGATAACGGGCTGGTTCGGTGGATGATGGTTGTGCGCTTGCGGTGCGGTCTGAGTTGGATCGGAGTTAGATCGGAGGTGGGTCTGAATTCGGTCAGTAGTAGGTGCGCAGGTACTCGGCCAGGCACAGGATTGCCATGGCCTGACCATAGGGCATCGATGTGCGCGGGATGTCCCGGTAGAACTGGAGGGAGTCGCCCATCCCGGTGCCGAAGGAGACCTGCATGAGCTTGCCGTCGTCGTTGATGTTGTCCACGATTGCGCGGACGGCGCGCTCGGCGATCGGCGCGTAGGTAGATTTGTCGATGTAGCCGAGCCGCACCGCCTTGAGGATGCCGTAGGCGAAGCCGGCCGTCGCGGATGCCTCCAGGTAGGAGTCGGGATCGTCCAGCAGCGTGTGCCACAGGCCCGACGCGTCCTGTAGCGGGGCCAATGCGTCCGCCTGCGCCCGCAGCGTCTCGAGGAGGAACCTGCGCACGGGGTCGTCGGCGAGCCAGTCGACCAGCTGCAGGAAGTCCGGGATCACCATGGTGATCCAGGAGTTGCCTCTTGCCCAGCGGGCTTCGGCGAAGTTATTGGCGCCGTCGAAGGTCCAGCCGTGGAACCACAGTCCGGTGCGCCGGTCTGTGAGGTAGTTGATGTGGGTGAGGAACTGGAAGGTCGCTTCCCGGACGTACTGCGGGCGGTCCAGGAGCAGGCCGATGCGGGTCAGGGGCAGCACCGTCATCATGAGGGTGTCGTCCCACATCTGGTGGTGGTTCTCCTCGGCCAGGGTCATGTGCTGCATGCCGCCGCGCGGGGTGCGCGGCATCTCGCGCATGGCCCACTCGGCCCACGACTCCAGCCACGGTAGGTAGGAGCGGCGCCCCGTCGACTCGTAGAGGTTGGCCAGGGTGAGGAAGGGCGCCATGGTGTTGACGTTCTTGGTGGTGCCCTCGGCGAGCCGGCGCTCGAACCACTGGGTGATGATGTCGAGCATGCGGGTCTCGCCCGTCTGTTCGTAGTACTGCCACATGCCGTACAGGCCGATGCCGTGGGTCCACTCCCAGCCAGTTGCCCAGCCTTTGGTGTCGATGACGCGGCCGTCATCAAGACGAAGTAGGAACTCGCCGGTAGGGTCCTCAATGTTGATTAGGTTATCGGTCAGGCGACCGATGAGGTCATGCAGTTGGGTGCGGGAAATGAATCGGTCCGGGGCCCGCAGCAGTTTGGAGTGCTTGACCGGCCATACCTTCTGTGTCATGGGTGAGCCCTCCTCAGTTCGTGGTTTCGAGTTCGGCCAGCGTGCGACCGTGGGTTTCGGTGGTCAGCGCAGTCGCCACGACTGAAATCAGGCAGATGACGAAGGTGGTGCCTCCGATAACCAACGGGACATTGTTGGTGCCGGGCGGTGCAATCGAGGTGAATAGAGTGGGGAAGAATGACGCCAGCATGAGCCCGATGTTCTGGGTGACGGCAAATCCGGTTACGCGTATGCGCATGGGGAACTGCTCCTGGAAGAAGGTGGCGAAGGTGGCGTTCCACATCTGGAAGCAGATTCCCTGGACAATGATTACCATGACGAATACCATCGCCAGGTGGTGCGACTGAACTGCCACAAGGTACAGGCCGGACAGGGCTCCTCCGGCCAACGTGCCGACAATCATGAAGATCTTGCGGCCGATCCGGTCCGACAGCGCGCCGAAGACCGGGATGGTGCAAACGGCCACAATGTTCGCGATCAGGGTCACCCACAGCATGTCCGAGCTGGTGAAGCCGATGCCGTAGGCGTCGTTCGTGCCGTAGGAGACGCCGAATACGAGGGTCGTCATGCCGATGACATTGGTGAAGATGATCAGAATACAGCGCAGCGTCAGCAGCGGGTAGCGAGTGATCAGCTCGACGACGGGGAAGCGCTCACGCACCGAGCGCTTCGCGTCGCGGCTTTGTAGGTAGGCGGGCGGCTCCTGGACGTGGCGGCGGATCAGGTAGCCGGCGAGGATCACACCCGCGCTCAGCAGGAATGGGATTCGCCAGCCCCAGGCGGCGAAGGTCTCATCGCCCAGGAGCGCCGCCAGGGGCAGCATCACACCAGTAGCAAGGATGGAGCCGAACTGGGTGCCCTGGAGGCTGAAGGATGCGAAGAAGCCGCGCTTCTCGTCCGGGGCGTGCTCGACGATCATCGCGCTGGCCCCGCCCAACTCGCCGGCGACGGCGAATCCCTGCACCAGACGCAGGCACACCAGCAGCAGTGGTGACAGCAGACCGACCTGCTGGTAGGTGGGCAGCAGTCCCACCGCCAGGGTGGAGAAGCCCATGAGCAGCATCGCCCACACCAGCACCCGCTTACGCCCGTGGCGGTCGCCCAGGGCGCCGAGCACGATTGCTCCCACGGGGCGGGCCACGTAGCCGACCGCATAGGTGGCCAGCGAGGCGATGAGTGCGGCGCTCGCATTCCCCTCGGGGAAGAAGACCGCGGGGAACACCAGCGCCGCGGCCTGAGAGTAGAGGGCGAAGTCGTAGTACTCCAGTGCGCTCCCGATCCAGCCGCTCATCGCGGCCCGACGGGTGTTGACGCGGACTTCCTCGTCGTGCGCGGCGGTGTCCGCCGCGGTTTTGTGGGTGTCATGGGACCCCGGTGCAAGCGCCATTGCTCGACCTTCCGTCAATCATTCCATTGTTTCATATGGTGAATCGTGCGTATCACCACTTCAACCTTACTAACGGGTCCCGTCCGGGTCAATCATCAGTTTCGACCTCAGCCCTCGGCCCGGCCCAGGCGCCAGTAGCCCATGAAGGGCAGCGCTGTGGCTGTTCGGTGGTCCGGGTGTGCTGCGTCAGCGGTCTAGTTCTGGGTGGGGCTGTTGGGGGTTGGTGTGGGGTCTGGCGGCGGGGGTGTGGTTGTGGGGTGGTGGTTTGCGGAGGGCGGCTGAGGCTGGGTGCGGGAAGGATGCGCGGCGTAGGGCCGCGGACTTGTCGGGGTCCCAGCCGAGACTGGGCGCCGACGGCGAGGGCCGTGGGGTTGGCGCGGCCGGGTCGGGTTGCTGGCGGGGCTGGGTGTCAGGTGGTTGTGAGGGCGGTGTCCCGGTTTGCGGCGAGGTGGGCGGCTGCCAGGGGGTGGTGTTGTTGGCGATGTCGGCGGCGACTTTGCCTGGGGTCCAGGGTGGTGCCCTGGGGCTGATGGCCGCCCGCTGTGTTTGGGAGCGGGGTTCCAAGACCGCCTGGCCACTGTGCAGCTGCTTGGCTAGTTCGGGGCTGTCTGTGAGTACTGCTCGTATCAGGATGCGTACGCCGGCGCGCCGCTCGGCGGGAACGGCCTGGGCGGCTTGCTCGAGGGCGGTGGCCATGGGCTTGCCCTGGGAGCCGATGGAGGAGTTGACCGGGCCGTACCCCACCGACGGGTAGCCGCCCACGCTCATTCCCGGTTGGGAGGGGCCGAAGGTGACCTGGTCGGACTCGTGCAGCACCACCAGCGCATCATTGATCTCAGCCCGCTTCTCCTCAGCCTCCTGCTTAGAGAAGCCATGCACGCGTACCAGTTCGCCCATGACCTCGTCCATGAAGTTCTCGCGGGCTTTGTTGGTGGCTTTGGAGTTGGGTTGGCGGCCCTGGGCGCGGTAGGTGCGTATGCCCTCCAGCAGGCGCTGGGCGGATAGTAGCGACAGGGAGCTCAGCTGTCGGTCCAGCTGGCGGGTGAACTCCAGGGGCAGCGTCCGGGTGGCGGGGCCGTGTCCGGTGTGGAAGAACACCTCCACCGGCGTGCTCGAATGCCAGGGCAGCGGGCTCGCCGGAGCCGCCGCCTCCCCCTCCCACACCAGCACATCCCTGCCACCGGCGCGACCCGGGGTGAACATATCCGCAGCCACCAAAGACCCGCCGCCACCGGCAGGAGAATGAAGGACCTCAGTGGGGCTCCGGCGTGCCGCGGCCTGGCCGCCGGGGGTGCTTGTGCCGGGGCGGGCGGGCATCAGGACTCATCCCCTGAGTCATCGGACTCAGGTCCGAACACACCACCGCCGTCACCGGTGTCGGTGGTGGCGGCGATGCCTGCGGCTATGCCGGTGACCGCGGCGGAGAAGTCCTCCACTAGTTGGTGTTCTTGGGCCTGGGCGAGGAAGGTCAGGTGGGCGGTGGCGTCTTCGATGCCCACTTGGCTGGTGCTGGCCTTGCCGGTGAAGCAGTAGGCGGGGGTCAGTCCGTAGACCTGGCCTGGGCCCAGTACCCCCAGGTGTGCGATGGCCCAGTCCACCAGCAGCTCACCGGTGTCATCATCATCAAACGTGTCTTTCTGCGCCATTGTCAGTGTCAGGCAGCCCATGCGCTCGCGCATCACCGGGTCGGACATGTCCCGGGCCTGGCCGGCGTGTGGTCGTATCCAACCCAGGGTGGGGGTGACGGTGAGCGCGGGACCGGAGACCTCCCCCCACAGCTCCATGTCGCCCATGGCGGAGCGGGCCAGGCACCACCACTGCTGCTCCGGGAACGGGATGGGCGTGTCCTCCAGCCAGGCGTCCACCACCGCCTGCCATTCCAACGGGTCGGTGAACCACCAGCGGCCCTGGCCGAAGCCGTCAAACCCGAAACGCCGCCACAACTGCAAAACCGAGGCCGGCAGCACGTCCTTGAACCGGTCCAAGTGCTGCTCGCTGGCAGGGTGCCCAACCCCCATAGGCGACCAGCCCTGGTATTTAAGCTCATCATTCATCATGGCGTCCACCCACTGTGGGGTGGCGTGCAGCCACGCCTCGTGCCAGGCGGCCTTATCCATCCTCATGACCACGACCCTAACCGATACCGGAACGATAACGCGTCTGCTTCAGTGCCCTGATTTCACAGGCCCCGTGCCACCGCCGCTGCGGCCCCCAGCCAGGCTCTCCGCGTCACTGGGCGCAGTGACCCGTAGCGGAGTACGCCGTCGACCATGGCGGGGTCGTAGGGGATGGTTCGTGCCTCGCGCGCCAGGTCGCGGTAGCCGTTTACGACGCGTTCAATATCGCTGCGGCTGGCACGGGGATCGGCCTGGGTGACTACAACCACCGCCTGGCTCGCTAGGTCGGCGCCGTGCTGGTCCCGGCTGGTGAGGGCCTCAAGCAGTAGGGCTCCGGCCTCGGCGTGGTCGTCGCGGGTGGTGGTGGCCACCACCAGCTGGTCGGTGTGGTCGATCATCCGCAGCCACATGGGGTCGGATTCGTCGTTGCCCGAATCGACGAAGATCAGTCGGTAATACTTGGAGGCGACCTGGTGGATTGCATCCACATCCGAGGCGTCCACGCGCTGATCCGCCGATAGGGCGGTGGGCTTGGAGCGCAGCACGTCGAAGCGGTCGCGGGTCTGGTGATGCACGAAGTGGGCGAGGTCAGCAGACTGGGCGCCGGTGCCCAGGAGCCGTTCGACCTGGGGTAGCAGTTCCAGGACGGTGGCGTCGTGCGGGCCTTGCTCGGTGCGCCATCCCAGGGTTCCCCGGGTCTGGTTGTTGTCCCAGGTCAGCACACCGGCGCCGCCGTAGCGGGCGAACACTGCGGCGAGCAGCACGGTGGTCGGCGTCTTGCCGGCCCCTCCCTTGGCGTTGACGATCGCAATCGTGCGCGGACCCGGCCAATGCTGGCTCACGGCCTGCACGTCGGCTCGTTCGGCGCGCTCGGTTTCGTTGGGGCCCACGCGGAGTCCTAGCCGTGCGACAACTCCCCGCCATCCCTGTGTCGCGGGCTCCTCGGTCTGCTCCTGCACAAGAAACGACTGCCGGGGCTCGGGTGCCGGTTGGTGGACGGGAGCCGCGGTCGTCGCTATCGCCGGTGGGGGAACAGTGCCGAGCACTTCGGACTGTGGTTTCGCGGGCATGACCGGCGCCTGTGGTTGTGGAGACGTGGAGGCGAGTTGGATAGGGCTGTCCACAGAAGGTGCGGACGGGGATGCGTACGGGCCGGTCTGCTGGAATGCCTGTGGCTGAAGCTCCGTTTCCAGCTGCGGTATGGGCTCAGTGCGGTCGGCCGACGGCTCCCGAGGCGCGGGTTCCGGCGGGTTCTGGTTCGGCGGGTTCGGACGGGAAGGCGCGGTTGGGTCGTTCTCGACGGTGCCGTCGGCGTGGATAATTAGGGGCCACTGGCCGTCAGGATCGTTGGTTACGGCTCGTAGCGGACGACCGAGCTGTGCCGCATGGCGCGCAACGAGCGCGATGACTTGCGGACGGGCGGCGTCGATGCTGCCGGCGGCGATCTGGTGCGTCTTCCCACCGATGAGCACGTCCGCAGTGCCGTCGGCGTGGATACGGGCTTCCACACGCGGCCAGTCGGCGGGTTGCGGTTGTTCAGTCATCGTCGTGTCTCCGTTCCATTCACTGTCTATTCACCGAGAGTGATCCCGACCTGGGCCATGTAGGGCACCGGGTCGGTGGGGGAGCCGTCCAGGTGGACCTCGAAGTGCAGGTGGCACCCGGTGGAGTTCCCGGAGGAGCCCACCAGTCCGATTTGCTGGCCCGCGGTCACCTTGTCTCCTGCGCTGACCAGGATTCCGCCCTCGTACATGTGCAGGTATACAGTCTCCACCCCGCCGCCGTGGTCGATCACGATGGTGCCGGTGCCCGACTCCATCCTCGCCATCGTGACGGTGCCGGACTGGGCGGCCCAGATCGGGCCGTCGCATCCGCCGCCTCCCAGGTCGGTGCCGGCATGAAGCTTGTTCACTCCGGTAACGGGGTTGACTCGCATGCCGTATGAGCTGGTGATCGGGCCGGCACCGGGCGAGGCCCAGCCGCCCTGACTCACCGTGGTGCTGGTAGTGGTGCCGCCTTCGGTGCTGCAAGAGTCGTCCGCTGCGGGTACGCTCACCTCGCCGGATACGTCGAGGGACAGGTGCACGTGGTCCATGTGGTTCTGTGTGTCGCTGCCGCGGTCCTCCATCATCTCCCATGCGTCGGGCGGGTCGCCGGCCATCCAGATCCTTTGTTGCCAGATGATGTAGTGCACGGTGAGGCTGTCGGCGTTCTCCTGCAGGTAGGCGGCCAGTCTGTCCCCTACGGCCTTGCCGTCGTCGATGTCATTGATCATGAAGTCCAGGGCACGGCCGGCGGGATGGCCGTAGGTCATATCGTCGTACGGGCTCGTTGCGTCACGATAGCCGCCTATGGTCTTGATACCGAACATGGGCCCTACTTTGTTGGCGACGACTGCCGTCTGCGGCTGCACGTCGCCGAGGGCGTACTGGGCGGAGCCCGGTGATGCCTCGCCGACCATGACGCCCTGCGCGCCACTGAGACCCTCGACGACGGCTACGGCGGCTGGCCAGTGTTCCTCGTAGACATAAGGATTGGCGTTGGCTTGGACGCGGTGAGCAACAAGGGTCGGTTCGAGGGACTCACGATCCTCAATGCGTAGAAGGGCCTTGAAGAAGTTGGTTGCTGAGATGTAGGGATCCATTCTGTCGGCCTCACTGCCCCAGGAGCCGTTGCCGCGCTGCTGGAACAGGCCGCGGGAGTCTGGGCCTGCCGCGTCGCCATGGTCGAGGACAATTAATCCGGATTCGGCCATGGCGGTCATCACGCCGATGGTCTGGTCTCGTGTGGTCAACCCGAGGTCGTGTCCGGCCTGGATGATGTAGGCGGCGTTGACGAGCTGTTCGTGGCCGTATCCGGCAATCGGTCCCTCCGGCACCGAGTCGACGTTGGCGGTGCCTCCCGCCTGCGAACTTACCGGCGTGCAGGCTTCTGCGTCATCGTCTCCGCCCAGCAGCACAATACTGACGATCAGGGACAGAACCATCGCCGGCACCAGACCGACGATGATGAGAGTGGTCGTTGACTTCTGGTCCACTACTGCTCGGCCTCTTCGACCGGAACTATGCGGCTCGCCAGCCACGGGGCGCTCCCGCTGGTGCGGATTACCAAGACATCGTAGCGGCCGGCGTCGGTGGGGATTTTCACAGTCGCCACATAGGCGCTGGCGTCCTCGATGATGGTTCCGGAACCGGTCAGATCGTGCACGGGGATGTTCGCCGGATCGACATAGACGTAGGCTTCGGCGGCCTCCTGAGTCAGATGCGGGTCCAGGCCCGCCCACCAGGTGTCGTAGTCCAGTTCCGGGTGCGCGAATGCCTCCAGAGCGGCCTCGGCCGCTGCTATGGCGGCAGCGCGTGATTCCTCATCCCACACGGCGGGATCGGGGGAGATGGTCTGACCCGTGTCCTCATTCACCGAGCCCTCGGGGGCGAGCGTGAACTGGCTCGGATCGGGGCGCGCGAAGTCGGTCGCGGCCCCCGAGGGAGCCGCCGTCACCGTTGTGGCGGGTGCGGAGCCGGCCGTTCCCTCCGGTTGAGTCTCGGTACTGCAGCCGGAGGCCCCGACTGCAAGGACGGCGGCGGCTAGCGCCCAGCGTGAAGCCGTTCTTGTCAGTCGTTCCATGCCGACAACCTCTCATAATTACATGAATGATCCTGGCCGCGTCGGAGTCGTCCGTATGCTGGTCGGCGCGCGACGACGCTATATTACTCGGGTAAAACCTAAGTATAGGTAACAACAACGAGCTTGATCTGTCAATGTTGTTGTTATCGTGGTGTGCATCTACACTCTTTGCGAAACAGCCGATCCGCGGGGGTCGAACCATTACCGAGGAGATACGTCCCTGTGCCAGAAACCGCCAACCCGTGGCTCTCATCGCCAGAGCCGGAACCGGTGCCGGACACTCCGGTTTCGGTTGAAATACAGCCGCTTACCGGCCCTGCGGCCCCGCAGGACAACGTGTCCGCGCCCGAGCGGGATCTGCTGCCGGTCTGTGACTGCCCGGGAAACGCTGAGCTGTGGTGGGTGGGCGCTCATGGAGGAGCCGGTGAGTCGACGTTGTCGGCGCTCGTACCCGAATGGCGGAGTGCCGGGCACTGTTGGCCCCGTCCGCCGATCGATGAGCGTGCGCGAGCGGTGCTCGTGGCGAGATCAAGCGCCTACGGACTGCAGGCGGCGCAGAGTGCGGTGACCCAGTGGGCGGCGGGGGCAGTTCCTCATATCGACCTCCTCGGGCTGGTGATCATTGCCGACGCCCCCGGGCGTCTGCCGCGACCGCTGCGTGAGCTTGCGCAGGTGGTCGGTGGGGGAGCGCCCCGCGTCTGGCAGTTGCCCTGGGTGGAACCCTGGCGGCTAGGAGAGCTGCCTGCGCCGGCGGAGTCTCCACGGGCGGTGCGCCGCCTCATCAAAGACCTGAACCTTCTCATTGACGGAACCGATGTGGACGCCGATGGCGCCAACGAACGAAAGGAACACTGATGGTTTTCGCGCATGCAACACAGGCCGTGACCGAGGTCGTGCTGTCGCTGCCGTTCGATCTGCCCGATCCGGACCCGGTGCAGCCGCCAGGCACCGAGGGTTTCACCTCGATCATGGGATGGGCCAAGTGGATCGCTTTGGCGGTGTGCATCCTCGGCCTGTTCGCCGCCGGGGCGCTGATGGCGATCCAGTCCCGTCGGGGCGAGGGCGGCGAGCACGTAGGCAAGATCGGGATGGCGCTCGGAGGCACCATCGTGATCTCCGCGGCCGCGTCGCTCGTCGGCTTCCTCGTCGGCTGAGAGGCCGGGCAAGTGGTAGCCGAGGGAAGCGGATCGGTGCACCGGCGGGCCCGGTTGGGACGCGTTGCGGCGCCGGCAGTCGCCATGGTGATAATGCTGGGTCTCGTCACCGGCTGCGGAAGCAGTACGCAGGATGAGTCGGCGTCCGCCGCCCCGGTGACGGACACACCCGCCGTCGCGTCAACCGACGTGACGGCGACGGAGGAGCAGGCCGGCTCCGAGGATACCGATACTGCCGGTGTCGCCAGCACGAGCGTGTGCGGGCTGACCGGTGAAGTCACGGTGCAGGCTCGCCTTGCGAAGGCGCCCGATGTCGACTACTGGGATTATCAGGGTACTACTGCGTATCCCGTATCCGAACAATACGGTCCCGGGGCTACCGCTGACACCGGGTATCGCTATTGTTTCCAACATTCGCCCGAAGGGGCGGTGTTTGCTGCGGCGAATGCGGTCGCGCATGGAGACGCGTCTGACTCCGATATTGTGTCATGGATGACGTACTTTCTTGCCGAAGGACATTCGCGCGAGGAACTCTTGTCGCAGGATGTCGACGACAACTCAGGTGGTACAGGATCGACTCAAGGTACTCGAACTCAAGTATCAGGGTTCAAGTTACTTTCCTATGATGGCCAGAATGCGAAAGTCGACGTGGCGGTCACCGGGAGTGTCAATGGGCAAGTTGTGTACCTATCGATGGTGTATGAATTAGTCTGGGAAGACGGAGACTGGAAACTAGTTGTGGACGATCCCGTTGCGCCTATAAATGTCGCCACGATTCCGAGCGTAGCCGGATATATAGCTATGGCTGCGTGATGACGACATTGGTCCAAGGATGAGCCTGGTAGATCGCGGAAACCCATAAATCCTGTCCGCGTGAAGCAAAACGATCAGCAAGGAGTCAATGTAATGACAAACGAAGGCAGCGGCACTGGGAACAACGAGCGCGGTCCGTTCGGTCGGCCTGGCTTCATTGCGGCGGCGTTGGTCGTCGCGCTGATTGCGGTGCTCGGAATCGTGGTGGGCGTGACTAACGTGCTGCGTGATGATCCCGCACCGGAGAGCGCATCGACTGCATCGACAACGCCGGAGCCAGCGTCCTCTGCAGCCCAGAACTCAACGGCAAGTAACGAGGATTCGGTCAGTACGAGCGTGTGCGGGTTGACCGGTGAAGTTACGGAGCAGGCTCGCCTTGCGAAGGCGCCTGATGTCGACTACTGGGATTACCAAGGAACCGTCGCCTATCCCGTCTCTGAGCAATATGGTCCCGGTGCGACCGCTGATTCCGGTTATCGCTATTGCTTCCAACGATCGCCTGAGGGAGCGGTGTTCGCGGCGGCTCATGCACTTGCCGCAGCTAGCGACCCTGAGACCTCCTCCGCATGGGCTTACTACGCCCTTAGTCAGGGTGAGTTTCATGACCAACTGATGGCTGAAGTTGATGCCCCGTCAGATTCCACGGGTGTTCGGCTCGAGATCACGGGATTCCGTTTGCTCGCTTACGACGGCCGTAGTGCAAGGGTCGATCTTTCTGCGTCAGGTTCCGCCCAAGGATCAATCATCACTGCATCGATCATCTATTCCCTTATTTGGGAGGACGGAGATTGGAAGATCGACGCCAGCGTGAGTGCACCGTTTGACTTTGCAACTATTCCCGATGCCTCGGGGTATATTGCCTGGGGGGCTTGACATGGCATGTGGATGGAGAGATCCGTTAAGCTGCATTGGTGACGGTGTAGCAACCGTAGTTGGTAATGCGATCGATAACATGGCAACCTCCGTGCTCGAAGCGTTCGGTAAGGCGATCGCCTCCGTGGGTACGATCTGGGTCAATATTGGAACGCCGAACTTGACGGACTCCGGTGGTGTTGACTCCGCCATCTCCGCAGACGAGATTCCCCCGAACAGTCTTAGGCTCGAGAGGGTGATGGACTATGTGGTGTGGATCAGTCTTGCGATCGCAATACTCTCGTTGCTGATACTGGGCGCCATGATCGCCGCGCGTATGCGGGCCGGCGATGGTGTGATGGCCGTCGGTAGGCTCGGTCTCATCCTGGGCGCGGTCGTGTTGATATCCGGCGCGAGCGCCCTGGTGAGTGGGCTTATGCCGACCCGGCCGAATCGCGTCGGTGGCGCGGTGCTGTTTTTGCAGTCCTCCCTGTGGTGGTACATGGGTGCGGCGGCCATCCTGTCTGTGATCGTCGGCGGCGCGCGGATGGCTTGGGAGCAGCGTGCGGAGCCTGGACGCGAGGTGGTCAAGAGTCTGCTGACGCTCGTGGTGGTCGCGGGTGCCGGGGTGACTGTGGTCAGCATACTGATCCGGTCGGCCGACCTGTTCTCGACGTGGATTATCAACAGCTCCCTGGACTGCACCGTTTCTGAGGAGGGGTCGACGTGCTTCGGCGAGAACATGATCACGCTACTCGCGCTTACCGCGAATCCGGCAACGGGCTCCCTAGGACCCATGCTCATCATTATTCTCGGTCTGGTAGCCGTACTAGCCGCCGCATTTCAGGTGGTGCTCATGGTCGCCCGCGGTGGGATGCTCGTCATTCTCACCGGCATTCTGCCGCTGGCGGCATCCTTCACCAACACGGAGATGGGCAAGGGCTGGTTCAAGAAGTGCGTGTCCTGGCTGGTGGCCTTCATCCTGTACAAGCCCGCAGCTGCGATCATCTACGCCGCCGCCTTCCAGCTGGCCGGTACGGACGTGTTCAAAGATGACGGTACCGGGCTCTTGGCTGTGCTTACGGGTCTCATGCTCATGATCCTCGCCCTGTTTGCCATGCCTGCGCTCATGCGCTTCGTCACGCCCATGGTCGGATCACTGTCCGCGGGTGCCGGTGGTGGTGCACTGGCCGCCGGTGCCATGGTTGCGCTGCCCACCGGCGCTGCCCAGCTGGGTCGCCTGGCCTCCGGCAGCTCCTCGGGGTCCGACGGCGCCTCGGGAGCGAACGGCAGAAGCGGTACAGACGGCAAATCCGTTACCTCTACGCAGGCGCCAACCGGTGGCGGTCAGGGAGACGGCAACCGGCAGCAACAAGCTGCCGGAGCACAGCAGACTGGGACGTCCGGCGGCAAACAGAGCGGCAGTACCGGCGCCGCCGGAGGCAAGGGAGCAGGTACGGCGGGCGCGGGAGGCGGAAGCGCCGGTGCCGCCGGTGGTGGAGCGGCGGCCGGAGGCGGTGCTGCCGCCGGTGGAGCTGCTGCCGGTGGCGGGGCGGCCGCAGCAGGTGCGGCGGCCGGCCCAATCGGCATCGCCGCGGGCGTGGCTATCGATGCGGGCAAGAAGGCCATGGACACCGCGGTGGGTGCGGCGCAGTCGCTCGGTGATGCAGCAACCGGTGAAGGAGGCGGGCCGGATGGCAGCCGTTGAGACGCGTACCGGACCGAGAACCTACGGGAACTGGCAGCGGCCCGCATCCCCTGGAATCCTCGGTCTCGGTTCGGTGGGTACCGGGCTGCTGCTGGCCGGGCTGATCGTCGTGGTGATCACCGTGATGGTCTCGGACCTGCTGCACGCCCTGGGAGTTGCCGCGCTGCTGGGCGTGCTGATGCTGGCGGTGCTGACCAAAGACGCCCACGGCAAGAGCCTGGTCTCCCGGAGCGGGGCGCGCATCGCCTGGTGGTCGGCGCGCTCGCGCGGCCTGACCATCTACCGCTCGGGCCCGCTGGGGCGCACGCTGTGGGGCACTTACCAGCTGCCCGGTCTTGCTGCTCCCACCCGGCTGAGCGAGCACATGGATTCCTACGGACGCAAGTTCGCGCTGCTGTACACACCGGCGACCGGCTCGTACTCGGTGGTCATCGGTGCCGAGCCCGACGGCGCGGCGCTGGTGGACCAGGAACAGATCGACATCTGGGTCGCGGATTGGGGGCACTGGCTGGCGAATCTGGGAGACGAGCCCGGAATCGAGGCCGCCTCGGTGACGATTGAGACCGCACCCGATTCGGGCACCAGGCTGCGCCGGGAAGTGAGCACCAACGTTGATTCGGAGGCGCCCGCATTCGCCCGAGAGATGCTCCGGGAGGTCGTCGACCGCTATCCCGCGGGCTCCTCCACCGTGCGGGCCTTCGTCGCCGTCACCTTCAGTGCGGCACCACGATCTGGCGGGCGTAAGCGGAAGGCGGAGGAAATGGGCCGTGAATTGGCGGCGCGTCTGCCCGGGCTGACGGCTGGACTGCAGGCCACCGGCGCGGGCGCCGCCCACCCACTGTCCGCCCAGGAGCTGTGCGAGGTCATCCGGATCGCCTATGACCCGGCCGCGGCGGTGCTCATTGATGAGGCGCATGCGGCGGGGGAGATACCGGAGCTCTCCTGGCCCGACGTCGGCCCCACCGCCACCCAGGCCTCATGGGACGGCTATCGGCATGACAGCGCCTACTCGTGCACCTGGGCGATGACCCAGGCCCCGCGGGGCAACGTGCAGTCGGGCATCCTTGCGCGGCTGCTGGCCCCGCACCGGGACATCGACCGCAAGCGCGTCACGTTGCTGTACCGGCCCATTGACGCCGCGAGAGCTGCCGCGATCGTGGAGGCGGATCTGCGTGCGGCCGAGTTTCGGATGACGTCCACGGACAAGCCGGCGGCCCGCGACAGCCTCGCCGTGCGGGCGGCTGCGGCGACCGCTCAGGAGGAGGCCTCCGGTGCGGGCCTGACGCAGTTCGGCATGCTGGTGACGGCAACCGTTGCCGACCGGGACCGGGAGGCCGACGCGCGAGCTGCTATCGACAACCTGGCGGCCACCGCCCGGCTGCGGTTGCGACCCGTGTACGGCTCGCAGGACTCCGCGTTCGCGGCGGCCCTGCCCCTGGGGCTGGTGCTACCCAAGCACATCAAGGTCCCGGCCGAATTGAGAGACAAGCTATGAGCAAGCGATTACCACGCAAGCAGCGCAAGAAACTCAGCAAGGGAAAGCGGGAGCAGACGGAGAGCAAGCGCGAAGTGCGCCCGCAGCGGCCGCCCATGCGCGGCTGGCTGGGACGCGGCCGTGGGTCTTCCAGCTACGTGCAGGCGGCCGACGAGTGGCGGGGCACCACCGTGCAGGTGTGCGGGCTGTGGCCCTACGCGATCGGCACCGGTACCCCCATGGTCGGGGTGCCTCTCGGACGCCACATCCACACCGGCGCCACCCTGTGCTGCGATCCGATCTCCTGGTTCCAGCGCGCCAAGCTCATCTCCAACCCGAGCGCATTCGTGTTGGGCAAGCCTGGACTGGGCAAGTCCACCATCGTGCGCCGTATGGCCACCGGCCTGGCCGGCTACGGCGTCATGCCACTGGTGCTGGGTGACCTCAAGCCGGACTACGTGGACCTCATTGAGGCGCTGGGAGGGCAGGTGATCACCCTCGGGCGCGGCCGCGGCTATCTGAACATCCTCGACCCGGGTGAGGCCGGTGAGGCGGCCGCTCGGCTGCGCCAGGCCGGATACAGTCGGGAGGCCGCACAGGTACTTGCCGACGCTCACGGCCGCCGGCACACCATGGTCTCCGCCCTACTCACCATTCTGCGTTCCTCTCCGCCCACCGATCGCGAGGAGACGATCATTGACCGGGCGCTAAAATACCTGGATGCCCACCACGACGGCGTACCCGTCCTGGGAGACCTGCTGCGTGTCATCCAGGACGGGCCGGCGGAGGTCCGCGCGGTTGCGCTCGACCGTGGCGACGATGTCCGCTATCAGGCGATCACCGAGAACCTGGAGGCATCCCTGATCGGCCTGGTGGGCGGCGGCCGCCTGGGCGAGACCTTCGCCCGGCCCACCACCAACCCCATGCGACGCGACGCACCGGTCGTATACGACGTCTCCGCGATCGACGACTCGGAGATGGACCTTCAGGCGGCCACCCTCCTGGCCTGCTGGTCGGCCGGCTTCGGCACGGTAAACGTCGCCAACGCCCTGGCCGACGCCGGTCTGGAGCCGCGCCGTCACTACTTCGTCATCCTGGACGAGCTGTGGCGGGCACTGCGCGCCGGCCGCGGCATGGTCGACCGCGTCGACGCGCTCACCCGCCTCAACCGCCAGCGCGGGGTCGGCATGGCCATGATCTCCCACACCATGAGCGATCTGCTGGCCCTGGCCAACGAGGAGGACCGGATGAAGGCCCGCGGATTCGTAGAGCGCTCGGGGATGGTGATCTGTGGCGGACTGCCATCGGCGGAGATGCCCCAGCTGACTGCGGCGGTGCCGTTCTCGCAGGCCGAGCAGGAAATGCTCATCGG